>NZ_JAAAYH010000690.1:0-3046 GCF_018035285.1 Streptomyces sp. MK37H
GCCGACAGACCACTCCTGGCTTGCGCCGCTCCTGCGCTGCACCGCTTCGGACTCGGCCGCTCTGACCTGATACGTCCGGGATCGTAGATAAGCGCGCCCTCCCGGCATTTCTTCCCATACGCTATGGCACACGCCACGCCGTCGCCGTCGCCGTGGCCCGGGGGGAGCATGATGGAGCAGCTTCAAAAGCTCGTTGACCGCTGTCGCGATTGCAGACAGGAGCCAGTGCGCTTCCGCCCAAGCACGTGGCACCCACGGCTGGAGCCGTACGGAGCGGCGCACGTACTCGATGCCGGGGTTGAATGTGTAAGCGGGCCGAGTGGTGACCGCCTCATCAGCCGGGGCGACCTGGTCGACCTCCGTGACCGCGTTGGTGACGATCCTGACGGTCTACGCGACCTGTTCGTGGCTGTCATGATCTGGGGCTCGGGCACCACGAACGGACGCGGCCCGCGGTACACCGAGGCCACCCTGCTCGACGCCCGCATGCGCGTTGTTCTCCGGACCACGCGCCAGGCGGTCCGAAGCGGCGACCTGAGCGGGGCCTACAAGCAGTTCGTCCTCGACGGGGTGGGGCGCTCCTTCTTCACGAAGTGGTTCGCGGCCGTCGACGACCGCGACGCCGACTGTGACCGGGCTCTGATCTTGGATGCTCGAGTCTTTCACTCACTGAATGCCCTTAAGTGGTTCAGCTGGGAGGCGGCCGGCACTCGTCGGTGGCCGACCCGTTACGCCACCTACGTCAGCACGATGCACGGCTGGGCCTCGTCCCTGGGAGTCACAGCCGACCGGCTTGAGTGGCTCTTCTTCCACCTGAACGGCCACATGGACGGACCCTGCCCTTGCGCATCAGGAGGCGATTGAACACGGCAGCGCCTCCAGCCCCACGTCCCAGCCTCGGCCTGGAAGCATCGAGCCCCCTACCCACGGAGAAACCGCAGGTAGGGGGCTCGGGCGTGTGGGGCTTACTTCTTCTTGCCCTGGTTCTTGACTGCCTCGATGGCGGCCTTCGCGGCGTCCGGGTCGAGGTAGGTGCCGCCCGGGTTGACGGGGCGGAAGTCGGTGTCGAGGTCGTAGGAGAGGGGGATGCCGGTGGGGATGTTGAGGCCCGCGATGTCGGCGTCGGAGATGCCGTCCAGGTGCTTGACCAGGGCGCGGAGGGAGTTGCCGTGGGCGGCGACCAGGACGGTGCGGCCGGTGAGGAGGTCCGGGACGATGCCGTCGTACCAGTACGGCAGCATGCGCTCGACGACGTCCTTGAGGCACTCGGTGCGCGGGCGCAGCTCCGGCGGGATGGTGGCGTAGCGCGGGTCGTCGCTCTGGGACCACTCGGTGCCGTCCTCGAGCGGGGGCGGCGGGGTGTCGTACGAGCGGCGCCACAGCATGAACTGCTCCTCGCCGAACTCGGCGAGGGTCTGGGCCTTGTCCTTGCCCTGGAGCGCGCCGTAGTGGCGCTCGTTGAGGCGCCAGGAGCGGCGGACCGGGATCCAGAGGCGGTCGGCGGCCTCAAGGGCGAGCTGCGAGGTGCGGATGGCGCGCTTGAGGAGGGACGTGTGGAGCACGTCGGGGAGCAGGCCGGCGTCCCTCAGCAGCTCACCGCCGCGGACGGCCTCCTTCTCGCCCTTCTCGTTCAGGTTGACGTCCACCCAGCCGGTGAACAGGTTCTTCGCGTTCCACTCGCTCTCGCCGTGGCGGAGGAGGATCAGCTTGTACGGTGCGTCGGCCATGCCGTCGAGCCTACTGGACCGGTCTGAGGGGGTCGGTTGACGGACCCCGTCAATTGGCTGGCGGGGCCACGTCCACATCGGTAAGTTGCGGATGCTGGTTGCGCCGCTTACAGGGTGCGCTGCTTACAGGGGGGAGTCGTCCGGTGTCCGTCGTCCGACTGAGGCAGGCCGCGAAGGAGAGCGTCTCGGGGTTGCCCCGGGAGTTCTGGTGGCTGTGGACCTCCACGCTGGTCAATCGGCTGGGCGGGTTCGTGGCCACCTTTCTTGCCATGTACCTGACCGTGGATCGGGGCTATTCGGCGATGTTCGCCGGGCTGGTCGGCGCGCTGCACGGGCTGGGCGGGGCCGTGTCGGCCGTCGTCTCCGGGGTGCTGACCGACCGGCTGGGGCGGCGGCCCACGCTGCTCGTCTCGCAGTTGTCGACCGCGGTCACGGTCGCCACGCTGGGGTTCGTCCAGGACCCGGTCGCCATCGCCGTCGTGGCCTGTCTGGTGGGGATGACCAGCAACGCGTCACGGCCCGCGGTGCAGGCGATGATCGCGGACATCGTCGCCCCCGGGGACCGGGTGCGGGCCTTCGCGCTCAACTACTGGGCCATCAACCTCGGCTTCGCCGTCTCCGCGGCGGCGGCCGGGCTGATCGCGCGCCATGGCTATCTCACGCTCTTCCTGGCGGATGCCGGGATGACGCTGCTGTGTGCGGTCATCGTCTTCGGCAAGGTTCCGGAGTCCCGGCCTGAGCGGGAGCGTGCCGCCGAGGGTGTGGTAGCGGATGCGCCGGAGCCGGAGATCGGGTTGGGTGCGGTGCTGCGGGACCGGCCGTTCATGGCCGTGGTCGCGCTGTCGTTCCTGGTCGCGACCCTCATCCAGCAGGCGTTCGTGGCGCTGCCCGTGGCGATGGGGGCGGACGGGCTGTCCAGTACGGACTTCGGCGTCGCGATCGCGACGAACGGCGTGCTGATCGTGGCCGTGCAGATCCCCGTGACGCGGTTCCTCGAGCATCGCGATCCGGCGCCGCTGCTGATGGTGTCCGCGCTGCTGACCGGCGCCGGGTTCGGGCTGACCGCCTTCGCCGGGTCGGTCGGGATGTACGCGCTGGCCGTGATGGTCTGGACGATCGGCGAGATCATCAACTCCCCCACGCAGATGGGGCTGGTCGCCCGGCTCTCCCCGACCCATGGGCGCGGCCGCTACCAGGGGATGTACACCCTGTCGTGGTCCCTCGCCTCGCTCATCGCCCCGCTCGCGGGCGGCGCCGTCATGGACCGCTTCGGCGCGGATGCCCTGTGGGCGGCCAGCGCCGTGGTGGGCCTCGTGGCG
>NZ_JAAAYH010000691.1:0-3025 GCF_018035285.1 Streptomyces sp. MK37H
CCTAGGCCTGCCCTAGGCCGCCAGGTCCTTGTTCCCGTGGTCGCCGCCCACCGAGCGGGACTCGGCGAGCTCCGCGCGTGCCTCGTCCGTGTCCTGGCCGGCGGCGGCGGGCTCGGCCCTTATCAGCCGGCCGACGCGCGAACCCGCGACCGCCGTGGTCAGCGGGGTCAGCAGCATCATCGCGAGCGGCGCCAGCAGCAGGGTGACCGCCGTCCCCAGGGCGAACCCGCCGATCACATCGGTCGGGTAGTGGACGCCCATATAGACGCGGCAGAACCCTTCCAGAAGCGCGAGCCCTATGGCGGCAACGCCATAGGCGCGATGGGCCATGAAGACGCCGACGGCGACCGCCATGGTCAGCGTCGCGTGGTCGCTGACGAACGAGAAGTCGGTCTTGCCCGCCACCAGGACGTCGAGCCCCTGATGGTCCTTGAAGGGTCTGGGCCGCTCGACGAAGCCGCGGATGGGGATGTTGGCGACCAGCGCCAGCCCGGCGGCCAGCGGGGCCCACACCAGCCCGGCGACGGCGGACGGCGCCTCCTGCGGCCGCTTCCGGACGCTCCACCAGGCGGCCAGGGTCACCAGGGCGAGCCCGATGATGATCCCGTACTCGCCGACGAACTCCATGACGCGGTCGAACCAGTGCGGGGCGTCCTTCGCCAGTCCGTTGATGTCGTAGAGAAGGCTGACATCGGGGTTCGACCCGTCCAGTGCGAGTCCAGCCATATGCCGTGGCCCCTTATCTCTTGCCTGTCACTACGTGCAGCTGCCGACCCCCCGTAATGCCTTGCGAGCCGTGGCAACGCGACCGGCGCCGGAGAGTCCGCCGTCGATCCACGCTGATCCACGCCTCGATCCACCTCCAGGGAACGCCCTCTTCTCGCCAGGGGTTCCGTACTCCACCCAACGATCACCGGGACGTTATCGAAGGGTGACCGATCATCGCAGCTCAGAGGGAATCCTTACGCGGGGTTCGCCCGCGGCAGCGCTTTCGCGCCATCCTGAGTCACCCGCGTAGCACCGATGTAGTCCGGCGAGTCGATCTTGTCAAAACGGATCACCGCACCGGTGTAGGGCGCGTTGATCATGTAGCCGCCGCCCACATAGATCCCCACGTGGTGGATCGATCTCGGGTCGTCGAGGTCATATGCGAAGAAGACCAGATCGCCGGGGAGCAGCTCGCTCCGTTTGGGGTGCGGTCCGGCGTTCCACTGGTCGTTGGCGACGCGCGGCAGATCGATGCCGACCGTCTTGTACGCCGCCTTCGTCAGCCCCGAGCAGTCGAACCGCCCGCCCTCCTCCGGCGGGCCGTTCCCGCCCCAGAGATAGGGCTTGCCGAGCTGCTTCTGCGCGAAGTAGATCGCCCCGGCCGACTGCTGGGAGGGCTGGACCTTCTGGACCGGCGCCTCGAAGCTCTTGGCGAGGGTGGTGATGGTCTTCACGTAGTTCTGGGTCTCGCGGTAAGGCGGCACCCCGCCGTACTTGATCACGGCATAGGCGCCCGCGTTGTACGAGGCCAGCATGTTGTGTGTCTGATTGCCCGGCACATCCTTGACGTACTTGGCGAGCGAGCAGTCATAGGCGGCCGCCGACGGGATCGCGTCCTGGGGGTCCCAGATGTCCTTGACGCCGTCCTTGTTGCCGTCGACCCCGTGCGAGGCCCAGGTGGCGGGGATGAACTGCGCTATCCCCTTGGCGTTGGCCGGGCTCTGCGCCTTCGCGTTCCAGCCGCTCTCCTGGTAGAGCTGCGCGGCGAGGAGCGCGGGGTTGATGGCCGGGCAGGAGTTCCCGTACCGCTGGATGAGCGGTTCGTACGTGGCGGGAACGGCGCCCTTGGCCAGCCCGACGGCCTTACCGCCGGCACCGCCGACGAGGTCCGCCGCGACCATGTAGGTACCGACGACGAGCAGCGCGACGAAGGAAAAGGAGACTCCGAGACCGACACTGACACCCAGCCAGACCTTACGCACCCGGCCATCCTCCCCCATTCACCCGCCATGCGAACGCGTTTCCGCTCGCACGGCGAAAATCAGCCGCTCCCCAGCCGAAACCATACGGCGGCCGCCGACGCGCGCCCCCTTATGCGCCGCCGACCCACCCCGCACGCCTCACCGCCCCATCTCGGCCGCCTCTCGCGGGGCCGGGGAACGCGTAGAGTCCAGCCGTCCGAGCACCACGACCCTGGGGACCGCAGATGACACGGCTCGACTGGCAAGAGCTCGACTGGCAGCGGGCCGCACCCGCCGACCTTCCGGAGGGCACCGCCTACCTCGAGGTGGCCGTGGGCCCCGACGACCAGATCCTGATGCGCGAGAGCAATGACCCGGAGACCGTCGTCGTCACGACCCGGGCCAAGTGGGACGCGTTCATCAAGGGCGTCAAGGCGGGCGAGTTCGACGACTTCGCGGACCTTACGGAGACGGAGACCGACGAGCCTGCGGGGTAGTGAGGGGGTGCAGGGCGCGGGCCGCTGAGCGCAGGCGCACTGATGCCCCTCCACCAAGGGGCCTACCTGTCAGCCCCTCACGGATCGTTGCCCGACGCTCACCCGCGTGATACACAGAGTGACCATACGACACTCCGTTGACATGCCTCACACGGCCGCCGGACGGGCGTGTCCCACAACACGCACGAGATCCGCCAAGAAATGCCGCCAAGTCGACATGCGGAAGCGGATTCATCAGCGAAGATAGAGGCTGACCCACGCCATGCCGGCGAAGAGACACAACAACCCACAAGGGGCGGTGAGTTCATCATGTTCCTAGCGGCCGAAAAGGGCGACATCAACACCATCATCGGCGGAATCGCCCCAGACTGGGGTCCGTTCGGCAGCCTGGGCAGCGAGGCCCGCGTCATGATCGAGGTCGTGATGGCGGTCGCACTGCTGCTGTGCTTCGGCATCGCCATCTGGGGCGCGGCCAAGCAGCGGATCGGCGCGACGGCCCTACGGGACACCTTCAGCGCGGAGCAGGGCAAGGGGCTGATCGTCGCGGGCCTGACCGGTGTGTTCATCATCGGATCACTG
>NZ_JAAAYH010000692.1:0-3017 GCF_018035285.1 Streptomyces sp. MK37H
TGCGGGCGCCGCCCGCTCACCTGCCGGAGCGCAGGGCCCTCGACAGACCCAGGGCCGCCGTCCGGACCGCCGGAGCCAGCTGCGCCGGCCGGAAGCGGCCGCGGGGCACGGCCACCGACAGCGCCGCCACCGAGGTCGGCCCGTCGAAGACGGGAGCCGCGATGCAGCTGACCCCCGGAGCCGCCTCTTCCTCCTCGTAGGCCAGACCCGCGACCTGGGCCTGCTCGACGGCCGTGCGCAGCCGGTCCGGATCGGTGATCGAGTGGGGTGTGAGGGCGGGCAGAGGTGCGGCCAGGATCTCCTCGACCAGTTCGGAGCCCGAGAACGCCAGAAGCGCCTTGCCGACGCCGGTGCAGGTCAGGGGCAGTCGGCCACCGATGCGGGACGGCAGCCGAAGGGCGTCGTGGCCGTGGATGCGCTCGACGTAGACCACCTCGTGGCCCTCGCACACCCCGAGGTGCACGGTCTCGTGGGTGGCCTCGAAGAGGTCCTGCAGGAACGGCAGCGCGGCCTCCCGCAGATCGCGCCGGCGCGGGACGAGTGAGCCCAGTTCGAAGAGGGCGCTTCCGAGCCGGTAGGTCTCGGCGTCACGTTCGAGGAGGCCGAGCCGGACCAGATCGGCGCAGAGCCGGAACACGGTGGTCTTGGCCAGCCCGGTCCGCGCGGACAGTTCTGTGAGACGGAACGCGCCGCCATCGGGACGGAAGCAGCCGAGGACGGCCATCGCCTTGTCGAGCATGTTGCCCTGTGCGCTGTTCCGTGTCATGGAACACAGTGTGCCGGTGCCCGAGCGTCGGCCCATACCCGGGGGACGGGTCGGTGGCCCGGTCCACCGCCCGGCAGAGGGGCTTCTGTGAGCGCCTACCCTTGTTGGGTGACCATCAGCAGCGACCGGAGCCCGGCAGTGGACGTTCAAGCACCCAAGAGCTACGAGATCCGCACCTACGGGTGCCAGATGAATGTCCACGACTCCGAGCGGCTCTCGGGCCTCCTGGAGCAGGCGGGCTATGTCCGCGCGCCCGAGGGCACCGGCGAGGGCGAGGCCGACATCGTCGTCTTCAACACCTGCGCGGTGCGGGAGAACGCCGACAACCGGCTGTACGGCAACCTCGGGCGGCTCGCACCGATCAAGGCCCGGCGGCCGGGCATGCAGATCGCCGTCGGCGGCTGTCTGGCCCAGAAGGACCGCGACACCATCGTCAACAAGGCCCCCTGGGTCGACGTGGTCTTCGGCACCCACAACATCGGCAGCCTGCCGGTGCTGCTGGAGCGCGCCCGCGTCCAGGAGGAGGCCCAGGTCGAGATCGCCGAGTCCCTGGAAGCCTTTCCCTCCACCCTGCCGACGCGGCGCGAGTCCGCGTACGCCGCATGGGTCTCCATCTCCGTGGGCTGCAACAACACCTGCACCTTCTGCATCGTCCCGGCGCTGCGCGGCAAGGAGAAGGACCGCCGCCCCGGCGACATCCTCGCCGAGGTGGAGACCCTGGTCGCCGAGGGTGTCACCGAGATCACCCTGCTCGGCCAGAACGTGAACGCGTACGGCTCCGACATCGGCGACCGCGAGGCGTTCAGCAAGCTGCTGCGCGCCTGCGGAAAGATCGAGGGCCTGGAGCGGGTCCGGTTCACCTCGCCGCATCCGCGCGACTTCACCGACGACGTCATCTCCGCCATGGCCGAGACGGAGAACGTGATGCCGCAGCTGCACATGCCGCTGCAGTCCGGCTCGGACACCGTGCTCAAGGCGATGCGCCGCTCGTACCGGCAGGAGCGCTACCTGGGCATCATCGAGAAGGTGCGCGCCGCGATGCCGGACGCCGCCATCTCCACCGACATCATCGTCGGCTTCCCCGGTGAGACGGAGGAGGACTTCGAGCAGACGCTGCACGTGGTGCGCGAGGCGCGCTTCGCCCAGGCGTTCACCTTCCAGTACTCCAAGCGGCCCGGGACGCCCGCCGCCGAGATGGACGGCCAGGTGCCCAAGGCGGTCGTCCAGGAGCGCTACGAGCGGCTGGTAGCCCTCCAGGAGGAGATCTCCTGGGAGGAGAACAAGAAGCAGGTCGGGCGCACGCTGGAGGTGCTGGTCGCCGAGGGTGAAGGCCGTAAGGACGACGCCACGCGGCGGCTGTCCGGCCGTGCCCCCGACAACCGTCTGGTGCACTTCGCGCGGCCCGAGGAGCCGGTGCGCCCCGGTGATGTCGTCACCGTCGACATCACCTACGCGGCCCCCCACCATCTGCTGGCCGAGGGCCCGGCCCGGGGCGTGCGGCGCACCCGCGCCGGAGACGCCTGGGAGCGGCGGAACGCGCCCGAGGAGAAGAAGCCCGCGGGTGTGATGCTGGGCCTGCCGACGGTGGGTGCCCCGCCGCCGCAGCCGGCCGCGCCCACCGCGGGCTGCGGCTGCGACTGAGCGCACGGCTAGGCTCACGATCATGCTGATCGCCGCCGCCGTCTGTCCGTGTCCGCCGCTGCTGGTGCCCGAGGTCGCCGCCGGAGCCGCCCCCGAGCTGGACGGGCTGCGCGCGGAGTGCGTCGAGGTCATCCACGCCCTCGCGGCGGCGCGTCCGGAGCGGCTGATCGTGGTGGGGCCCGCCGATCGCGCCGGGCGCGGGGCGCATGCGCAGGGCGCGGCCGGATCGTTCCGCGGTTTCGGAGTGGAAGTGGATGTGCGGCTCGCCGCGCCGGTGGCGGGGGAGTCCGGCTGCGAGGACGCCGCGGACGGCGGGTCCTCGCGCTCGCTGCCGACGTCGCTGGCGGTCGGCGCCTGGCTGCTGGAGCACGCGGGGTGGGACCCGGCGGTGCCCGTCGAGGGGTTGGGCGTGGGGGAACCTCTCGCGGCCGAGCGGTGTATTCAAGTCGGAAGGGAGCTCGCCGGGCGGGCGGAGCGGGTCGCGCTGCTGGTGATGGGCGACGGCACCGCATGCCGCACGCTGAAGGCGCCGGGCTATCTCGACGAGCGGGCAGCCGCGTTCGACGCCGAGGTGGCGCGGTCGCTGGCGGCCGCCGACACCGGGGCGCTG
>NZ_JAAAYH010000693.1:0-3015 GCF_018035285.1 Streptomyces sp. MK37H
GGTGGCCGGATCCGGCCACCATGCTGATGACGGCGCTGGGGCCGGGCTCGCGCCTCTGGGAGCGCGCCCCTGGGCATCCGGACGCGCTCACCGTACGGCTCGGCTCGGCCGACCAGCTGACGGCCGACGGCGGGCTGCTGCCCGCCGCGCCCGTGACGGTCGATCTGCGGCAGTGCGGCTCGCTGGGGCTCGCGGGCCCGCGGACGCGGGTGGCGGGGCTCGCCCGGTCCGTCGTGGCGCAGCTGGCGGCCCTGCACTCACCGGCCGCGCTGGAGATCGTGCTGATCAGCGGCGAGGAGCGGCTCGCGGAGTGGTCGTGGCTCGGCTGGCTGCCGCAGGTACAGCCGTTGCGCGGGCAGGACTGCCGGCTGCTGCTCGCGTACGACGTGGAGCAGGCCACGGCCCGTACGGAGGAGCTGACCCGACGGCTGGAGGACGGGCCGCTGGGCCCCGGCTGGGCGAGCGCTTCCCCGGCCGCCGCGCAGTCTGTGGCCGCACGCCACTTCGGGCCGTACACCGTGGTGGTCGTGGACGGCGCCCCCGGTCCGGGCGCGCTGCACGACACGCTCGCCCGGCTGGCGGTGAGCGGTTCCGCGGCCGGGATCCATCTGCTCTGTCTGGCCGAGGCGCCCGCCGCGTCGCCCACCTCCCCGCTGCCCATGAGCTATGAGGCCGCGCGTTCCGCGTCCGCGGCCTTCGCGGCGTGCGGGGTGGCGGCCGTGCTGAGCGGCGATGTGGCCACGGGGCTCCAGATCGTCCACGGGGACGGGACCGCGCCCGGCACGAGTGGGGTCAACGGGATCACCGGCGCGACCGGCGCCACCACGACCGTGACCGTGGACGCGGTGTCGGCGGCGTGGGCCGAGCGGTTCGCGCGGGCGCTCGCGCCCCTGCGCCCGGCCGCCTCCGCGCAGGACGGCGCGTTCGGCGGCTCCGACGGCCCGCCGACCGTCCCGCTGCCGGACTCGGCGCGACTGCTGGACGAGTTGGGGCTGGCGCGGGCCACGCCCGCTTCCCTGCTGGCCCGTTGGGCGGCCGCGGCGGACGAGGTCCCGGCGGGCGGCCGGGCGCTGGCGGTCCTCGGCGCCGGTCCGCGCGGCCCGCTCGCGGTCGATCTGGCCGCCGAGGAGGGTCCGCACGCGCTGATCGACGGCGCGGCGGGCACCGGTAAGACGGAGCTGCTGCGCTCGTTCGCCGCGTCGCTCGCGGCCGCCGAACGTCCGGACCGGCTCGAGCTCGTCCTCGTCGACGGCGCCGGGGCCGGAGCGGGCGAGGGGCTGCGGGTGTGCACGGATCTGCCGCATGTCTCGACGCATCTGTCGGCCACCGACCCGGTACGGATGCGGGAGTTCGCGCAGGCGCTCAGCTCGGAGCTCAAGCGCCGCGCCGAACTGCTGGGCCAGCGGGACTTCACCGATTGGCACGCCCGGCCCCACCACCCCGGCGACGGCGAGAGCGGCGGCGACGGCGACCGCGCCACCGGCTCGGGCAGCACCATGGGCGCCAACACGGGCGCGTCCGACCCTGGCGCGCCGGGTGCGGCCGGTGGGCCTGGTACACGCCGTGCAGGCGGTGCAGCCGGTACACCCGGTCCGGCCCGCGCAGCCGGGGCAGCCGGTGCGCCCGGCGCCAGTTCGCCCGGGGCCCCAGGTGGGATCGGCGTGCCCCGTGCAGCCGGTACGTCCAGCGCACCCGGCGCCGCTTCGCCCGGTACGTCCGGTGCAGCCGGGGCAGCCGGTGCACCCGGGGCACCGCGTTCGGCCGGGGCACCGCGTTCGCCCGGTTCACCCGGCACGTCCGGTGCACCCGGTGCACCCGGTACACCCGGCGCCAGTTCGCCCGGGGCCCCAGGTGGGATCGGCGTGCCCCGTGCAGCCGGTACGTCCAGCGCACCCGGCGCCGCTTCGCCCGGTACGTCCGGTGCAGCCGGGGCAGCCGGTGCCCCCGGGGCACCGCGTTCGGCCGGGGCACCGCGTTCGCCCGGTTCACCCGGCACGTCCGGCGCAGCCGGTACACCCGGTCCGGCCCGCGCACCCGGTGCGTCCAGCGCACCCGGCGCCACTTCGGCCGGGGCGCCGCGTTCGGCCGGTTCACCCGGTACGTCCGGCGCAGCCAGTACACCCGGTGCGGCCCGTTCAGCCGGTGCCCCCGGTACAACCGGGGCAGCCGGTGCGTCCAGCACACCCGGCGCCAGTTCGCCCGGGGCGCCGCGTTCGGCCGGTACGGCCAGTGCGGCCAGTGCGCCCGGTACGCCCGGCACACCTCGTGCCGCCCGCACGGCCGGTGCGCCCCGGGTCGTCGCCCCGCGCCCGCCCGGCGATATCGACCCGCCACCCAGCGACACCCTCCGCACGCTCAATCTGCGCGCCCAGCGCACCGCGAGCGCGCCGGCGACCCGTCCTCGCTCCCTCCTCCCCCGTCTCGTCGTGATCGTCGACGACTTCGACGCGCTGGTGGCCCCGGCCCTCGGCAGCCCGGGCCGTCCGGCGGCCGGTTCGGTCGTCCGCGCGCTGGAGGCGATCGCCCGGGACGGCGCCCGTCTCGGGGTGCATCTGGTCGTGGCGTCCGGCCGCCCGGACCGTACGGCGGACACGGTGGCCGTCGAGCGGGCCGGACTGCGGATCGCCCTGGACGCGCGCCCGCTCAACTCCGCGCACCCCGCGCATCCCTCGACCCCCGGACACCCAGCGGCCGGAAACCCCGCGGCCCCCACTCACCCCGCACACTCCGGCGAGCCCGAAAGGCCCGATACCTCCCCCGCCGCATCGATACGCTCGGTAACACCCGTTCCCACCGCCGCAGCCGCCCCGGGCGGCGGCCCGGCGCCGGGCCGTGGGCGGCT
The DNA here is from genome assembly GCF_018035285.1 of Streptomyces sp. MK37H. NCBI lineage: Bacteria > Bacillati > Actinomycetota > Actinomycetes > Kitasatosporales > Streptomycetaceae > Streptomyces > Streptomyces sp. MK37H. The sequence continues at coordinate 2,843 of NZ_JAAAYH010000693.1, forward strand.
GTTCCGCCCGGATGACGCCGCCGGAACGCCGTTTCAGGCGGGCCGGGTGACCGGACGGATACCGCGCACCGCGACCCAGCGGCCCACCGTCGTGCCGCTGGAGTGGCGGCGGATGGGCGATCCGCCCGCCCGTCGGCCGCTGCGCGAGCTCGGGAACGGCCCCACCGACCTGG
>NZ_JAAAYH010000694.1:0-3008 GCF_018035285.1 Streptomyces sp. MK37H
AACGCCGGAGGGGCTGGAGTGGCCCTCAAACCCCGCAGGGGCTGGAGTAGCCCCTCAGGCTGGGGTAGCCCCTCAAACCCCGCAGGACTGGGGTAGCCCCTCAAACCCCGCAGGGCTGGGGTGGCCGACGGCGACCCCGCCCGGACCACCAGGCAGAGCGGCGGAAGCCGGCTGCGGTTCGGACGGCGTCCCGAAGGGGCGCGGGGCTGTGTCGATGTGCGGCTCCGCCGCGACTGTGTCGATATGCGGCTCCGCCGCGTGGGACCAGCCACGACGGCGCCGCAGACGATCGACGGCAGGCCAGGGCAGGTCCAGCGGAGCGCTCAGCCCAGGGCCGACTTCACGGCGTCCGCCAGGCGGCCGGCGACCGAGCGGGCCTGCTCGATGTCGGCGGCCTCGACCATGACCCGCACCAGCGGCTCCGTGCCCGAGGGGCGGAGCAGCACCCGGCCGGTCTCGCCCAGCTCGCGCTCGGCCTCGGCGACGGCCGCGGCCACATCCGCACTGGAGGCGACGCGGGACTTGTCCACGTCGGGGACGTTGACCAGCACCTGCGGCAGTCGCTCCATGACCCCCGCGAGGTCGGCCAGGGTGCGGCCGGTCGCGGCGACGCGGGCCGCCAGCAGCAGGCCGGTGAGGGTACCGTCACCCGTCGTGGCGTGGTCGAGGACGATCACGTGCCCGGACTGCTCACCGCCCAGGGCGTAGCCGTGGGACTTCATCTCCTCCAGCACATAGCGGTCCCCGACCGCCGTCTGGACCAGCTCGACGCCCTCCCGCTTCATGGCCAGCTTGAAGCCGAGGTTGGACATCACGGTGCCGACCACCGTGTCCCCGCGCAGCCCGCCCGACTCGCGCATGGCCAGGGCCAGGACGGCGAGGATCTGGTCGCCGTCGACCTCGCGGCCCGTCGCGTCCACCGCGAGACAGCGGTCGGCGTCCCCGTCGTGGGCGATGCCGAGGTCCGCCCGGTGCTCCACGACGGCGGCCTGGAGGCGGGCGAGGTGGGTGGAGCCGTAGCCGTCGTTGATGTTGAGCCCGTCCGGGTCGGTGCCGATCGTCACGACCTCGGCCCCGGCCCGCGCGAACGCCTCCGGAGAGACCCGGGCGGCGGCACCGTGCGCCCCGTCGATGACGGCCTTGAGGCCGTCGAGCCGGTTGGGGAGGACGCCGACCAGATGGGCCACATAGGCGTCGAAGCCCTCGTCGTAGTCCCGGACCCGGCCCACCCCGGCGCCCGTCGGCCGGTCCCACGGCTCACCGGAGGCGTGGGCGTGGTACGTGGTCTCGATGCGGTCCTCCAGCTCGTCGGCCAGCTTGTGGCCGCCGCGGGCGAAGAACTTGATCCCGTTGTCGGGCATCGGGTTGTGGCTCGCGGAGAGCATCACCCCGAGGTCCGCGTCCAGCGCCCCGGTCAGATGCGCGACGGCCGGCGTGGGCAGCACGCCGACCCGCAGTACGTCCACCCCGGCACTGGCCAGCCCCGCCACCACGGCCGCCTCCAGGAACTCCCCGGACGCTCGCGGATCCCGCCCGACCACCGCCACCGGCCGATGGCCCTCGAAGGTTCCCGCCTCGGCGAGCACATGCGCCGCCGCTACCGACAGGCCGAGCGCCATCTCAGCCGTCAGATCGGCGTTCGCGACGCCGCGCACACCATCCGTACCGAAGAGTCGTCCCACTGGTGTCCTCCGAAGTTACGAGCTGGGGGGGCTGAAGCTTGCTTGTAGGTATACGCCCCCCGGTGGCGATAGCCGAACGCCCCGGAGGCACAGGTGGTGCCGCCGGGGCGTTCGGGTGAAGCAGCGGTGCCGCGATGGGCGTCAGCGCTTGCTGTACTGCGGCGCCTTGCGGGCCTTCTTCAGACCGGCCTTCTTACGCTCGGTGGCGCGGTCGTCACGGGTCAGGAAGCCGGCCTTCTTGAGGGGGCCGCGGTTGTTGTCCACGTCCGCCTCGTTCAGCGCCCGGGCGATGCCCAGACGCAGCGCCCCGGCCTGGCCGGAGACGCCGCCGCCGGAGATGCGGGCGATGACGTCGTAGCGGTCGTCCAGCTCGAGCACCTTGAAGGGCTCGTTGACTTCCTGCTGGTGGACCTTGTTGGGGAAGTACTCCTCAAGAGTACGCCCGTTGATCTTCCACTGCCCGCTGCCCGGCACGATGCGGACACGCGCCACGGCGTTCTTGCGGCGCCCGGTGCCGGCGGCAGGCTGCGGGTCACCGAAGCGGGAAGCGAGCGACTCGGAGGTGTACTCCGACTCGACCGTCTCGACGCTCTCGGTGGTGTACTCCTCGACATCGAGGGGGGTCTCGGCGGTGGTCTCGGCGGTGGTCTCGGCCACGATGCTCCTCAGATTCTCTTCGTCGTAAGGGGTGGCCGGGACTACTGCGCGACCTGGGTGATCTCGAACGGAACCGGCTGCTGAGCGGCGTGCGGGTGCTGGTCGCCCGAGTACACCTTCAGCTTCGAGAGCATCTGACGGCCCAGGGTGTTCTTGGGGAGCATGCCCTTGATGGCCTTCTCGACGGCCTTCTCCGGGTTCTTCTCCAGCAGCTCGTCGTAGCGGATGGAGCGCAGACCACCCGGGTAGCCGGAGTGGCGGTACGCCATCTTCTGGGTCCGCTTGTTGCCGGAGAGGTGCACCTTGTCGGCGTTGATGATGATGACGAAGTCACCAGCGTCGACATGCGGCGCGTACACCGGCTTGTGCTTGCCCCGCAAAAGGGTGGCGGCCTGGGTGGCCAGACGGCCCAGAACCACGTCGGTGGCGTCGATGACATGCCACTGACGCTGAACGTCGCCGGGCTTGGGGCTGTACGTACGCACGGTCGTAGCCTTCGCTTCTTCAGTGAGTGGAGTCTCCCCGGGCCCGCGAGGGCCGGGAGGACAGGTCCGGACAAGGCCACCCGGACGATCACGACAGCCGTGGCCGCACCTCGGTGACGCATGCCGAGTGCTTGCCGCTGGTCATCGGCCCGGTGGACCGGCGTAACGGCCTCTCACGTGAGAA
>NZ_JAAAYH010000695.1:0-3008 GCF_018035285.1 Streptomyces sp. MK37H
CGCCCGGCGCTCGCTGCTCACCCTGGTCGAGCTGGGGTACGCGGAGGTCGACGGCCGGGCCTTCCGGCCGCTGCCGCGCGTGCTGGAGCTCGGCTACGCCCCCCTCGCGGAGCTCGGCTTCACCGACATCGCCCAGCCGCACATGCGCGAACTGGTCCGCACCGTCCATGAGTCGGCGTCCCTCGCCGTACTCGACGGCGGCGACATCCGCTACATCGCGCGCGTCCCCACCGTCCGCATCATGAGCGTCAACATCACCATCGGCACCCGCTTCCCCGCCTACGCGACCTCCATGGGCCGGGTGCTGCTCGCGGGCCTGGACGCCGACGCCCGCGCCGCCCACCTCGCCGGGGTGCGGCCGGAGGCGCTGACCCGGCACACCGTGACCGACGTGGCCGAGCTGGCGCGCGTGGTGGAGCACGCGGCGGCGGAGGGGTACGCCCTGGTCGACCAGGAGCTGGAGGACGGGCTGCGGTCGCTCGCCGTGCCCGTAAGGGACGCGCGCGGACGCGTGGTGGCCGCGCTCAACGTGGCCACCCACGCCGGCCGCGGCACCGCCGAGAGCGCCCGCGGCGAGCTCCTCCCGGCGCTGCGCGCCACCGCGGCCCGTATCGAGGCCGATCTGGCCACGGCCTCGGCGCATCACGCCCTGGGGGCGGGTGAGAGAGTGGGGGCATGAGAGCGGCGAACACCCCGGGGGCGGGGCGCACCGGCCATGTCGTGGTCATCGGCGGCGGAATCGCGGGCCTCGCGGCGGCCCACCGGCTGCTGGACGGCGGGGCGCGGGTGACGGTCCTGGAGGCGTCGGGACGGCTCGGCGGCAAGCTGCGCTCGGGGGAGATCGAGGGCGTACCGGTGGACCTGGGCGCCGAGTCGATGCTCGCCCGCCGCCCGGAGGCCGTCGAGCTGGCGCGCGCCGTGGGCCTCGGCGACCGGCTGCAGCCACCCGCGACCGCGACCGCCTCGCTCTGGACGCGTGGCGGGCTGCGCCCGATGCCCAAGGGGCATGTGATGGGCGTCCCCGGCGATCTGGAGCCGCTGGCCGCGTCCGGGGTGATCTCGGCGGAGGGGCTGGCCCGGATCGCCCGTGACCGCGAGCTGCCGCCCACACCGGTCGGCGAGGACGTGGCGCTCGGCGGGTATCTGGCGGAGCGGCTCGGCCGCGAGGTCGTGGACCGGCTGGTGGAACCGCTGCTGGGCGGGGTGTACGCGGGTGATGTGTACCGCACATCGATGCGCGCGTCGGTCCCCACCCTCTTCGAGGTGGCCCAGTCCGGCCGCCCGCTGACCGAGGGCGTCCGGGAGCTGGCCGAGCGCTCCGCGCGACGGCAGGACGGCCCGGTGTTCATGGGCATCGACGGCGGGATCGGGCGGCTGCCGCTCGCGGTCGCCGACGCCGTACGGGCCGCGGGCGGCGAGATCCGAACCGGGGCGCCGGTACGGGAACTGCGGCGCACCGCCGACGGCTGGACCGTCACGGTGGACGGCGCGGGCGGTACGGGCGGCGTGGACGGTACGGGCGGCGTGGACGGTATGGACGGCGCGGGCGGCGTGGACGGCGTGGGTAGTACGGACGGCCCGCCGGTGGTGGCGGCGGACGCCGTGGTGCTGGCGGTGCCCGCGCCCGCCGCCGCCCGGCTGCTGGCCGCCGGGGCCCCGGCCGCCTCCGCCGAGCTGGCCACCGTGGACTACGCCTCGATGGCGCTGGTCACCATGGCCTTCCGGCGCACCGATGTGGCCTCGCTCGCCGAGGGCAGCGGCTTCCTGGTGCCGCCGGTCGACGGCCGGACGATCAAGGCGGCCACGTTCTCCAGCCGCAAGTGGGGCTGGCTGCGCGACGCCGGTCCCGATCTCTTCGTGCTGCGTACCTCGATCGGGCGGTTTGACGACGAGGCGGATCTGAAGCGGGACGACGCCGATCTGGTAAGGATGTCGCTCGCCGATCTCGGCGAGGCCGTCGGCCTGGCAGCGCGGCCCGTCGCGAGCCGGGTGGACCGCTGGGACGGCGGACTGCCCCAGTACCCGGTGGGCCATCTCGACCGGGTCGCCCGCATCCGCGCCGAGGTCGCCAAGGTGCCGGGGCTGGCGGTGTGCGGCGCCCTCTACGACGGGGTGGGCATCCCCGCGTGCGTCGGCAGCGCCCGTAAGGCGGCCGATGAGCTGCTGGGCACCCTGGCGGCCACCCTGGAGCCGGGCGCCGGAGCCGGCGAGCGAGAATAGGGCCATGACTGCTGCACCTGAGAAGACTCCCAACGCCGGTAAGAAGGCCAAGGACCTCAACGAGGTCATCCGCTACACCCTGTGGTCGGTGTTCCGGCTGCGCGATGTGCTGCCGGAGGACCGCACCGGCTACGCCGACGAGGTCGAGGAGCTCTTCTCCCAGCTCGCCGCCAAGGACGTCACCGTGCGCGGCACCTACGACGTGTCCGGGCTGCGCGCCGACGCGGACGTCATGATCTGGTGGCACTCGGAGACCTCCGACGCCCTGCAGGAGGCGTACAACCTCTTCCGCCGCACCCGGCTGGGGCGGCATCTGGAGCCGGTGTGGTCCAACATGGCGCTGCACCGCCCGGCCGAGTTCAACAAGTCCCATATCCCGGCGTTCCTCGCGGACGAGAACGCGCGCGAGTACGTCAGCGTGTACCCGTTCGTCCGCTCCTACGACTGGTACCTGCTGCCCGACGAGGACCGCCGCCGGATGCTCGCGGACCACGGCAAGATGGCCCGCGGCTACCCCGATGTGCGCGCCAACACGGTGGCGTCCTTCTCGCTCGGCGACTACGAGTGGATCCTGGCCTTCGAGGCGGACGAGCTGCACCGGATCGTCGACCTGATGCGCCATCTGCGGGGCTCCGAGGCGCGCCGGCACGTGCGCGAGGAGGTGCCGTTCTACACCGGGCGGCGCAAGCCGGTCTCCGAGCTCGTCGCCGGGCTGGCCTGACGCCCTCACGGGGCGCCCGGCGGACCACGCGGCGGAGCCGCATATCGATGCTTCCCCCTCCCCGCCC
>NZ_JAAAYH010000696.1:0-2988 GCF_018035285.1 Streptomyces sp. MK37H
TCGCGGGGTAGCGCCCGGCGCGCGGGACACAAGCGCCAGATGGCGGTAGTCGCTGGGCGGCATCCCGTACGCGGCGCGGAAGGCGCGGCTGAAGACGGCGGGGTGGGCGAAGCCCCAGCGGGCGGCGAGTTCATGGATGCGGACCGTGAGCAGGCCGGGGTCGGTGAGGTCGCGCCGGACGCGGTCCAGCCGCTGTTGCCGGATCCACGCGGAGACCGTGGTGTCGCGGGCCCGGAAGAGGCGGTGCAGATAGCCGACGGAGATGTGGTGCGCGGCGGCGATGGTGGCCGGTGACAGCTCCGGGTCGGACAGGTTCCGCAGGATGAAGCTCTGCACTCGCAGGGCCAGGGTGTGCCGGTGGGTCTCGGGCGGCAGCGCGTCGTCGGCCTCGACGGCCTGGGCGAGCAGCGCCGCCGCCAGGTCGATCAGCACGGTTCCCAGGCGTGGCCCGTCGGAGGGGCGTAAGGAGCGGTCCGCCGCGAGCCGGGTGAGGAACCCCGTGAGCAGGGCGCCCACCCCTTCGCGCGCCGGGATGGGCCGGGCGAGCAGCCGGTCGATCCGGTCGTGGGGGACCGGGATCAGGGCCTTGGGGATCTCCAGGCCCACGCCTGCGGGAGGGCCGCCGAAGGCCAGACAGTCGAAGGGCCGTGAGGTGTCGACGACATAGAGGCCCTCCGCCCTGTGCGCGGCCTCCTGGCGGGACTGGGAGACCTGGAGGTTTCCCTCCTGGATGAACGAGAAGTGGTACAGCTCGGGGTCGGACTGCCGGATGAGCTTGGGTGTCCGCCGGAAGTCCATCTCGCGGAACTTCGTGGGCCAGACGGAGGCGGCGCCGAACTGGAGGATGCGCACCTCTCCCCGGAAGTCCCGGGTGTGGTCGCTGGTCATCTCCATCGGCGCCATGAGCTGTGCCATCTGCTCGCGCCAGAAGTCGAACCGATCCGCTCTGGGCAGATCCTCGCAGCGGAAGACCGTCTCGATCATCACGTGCCCCCTCTGTGTGCCCCTTGCCGTGCCCCTTGCTGTGCCTCCTTGCCTGTGCTCCGTGGTGGCCCCTGGACGGGGAGGCGGGCGTGGGCCCCGAGGTCCGAACCTCCGTACGCTAGCAAAGCGTTGCGCTGCGGGACGAGACCGCCATACCCCTTGTCTGATGGACCGTCAGATACGACCATGTCCGACGTCAGATACGACGATGACGGTCCACCGACAAGGAGGCCCGGCATGCGCGTCCTGCCCCGGGGCCGGTTGAGCTACGGCATGCAGCTGCCGATCCAGTCGCAGTCCACCCTCTACGCCGAGCCGTGGGAGGCCGGGGCGGGCCCGGCCGAGCTGCTCGAGGTCGCCCGCGCCGCCGACCGGCTCGGTTTCGCGTACCTCGCCGTCTGCGACCACGTCGCGATCCCGCGGCGGCTGGCCGCGGCCATGGGCACCGTCTGGTACGACCCGGTGGCCACCCTCGGCTGGCTCGCCGCGGCCACCGAGCGGGTGCGGCTGCTCAGCCATGTGGCGGTCGCCGCGCTGCGGCATCCGCTGCTGACCGCCAAGCAGTACGCCACGCTCGACCACCTCTCCGGCGGCCGGCTGATCCTCGGGGTCGGGGCCGGGCACGTCCGGGAGGAGTTCGAGGCGCTGGGGGTGGACTTCGCCCGGCGCGGGGCGCTGCTGGACGAGACGGTCGACGCGCTGAAGGCGGCGCTGGGGCCGGAGGAGTTCCCCGACTTCCGCGGCGAGCGGTTCGCGTTCAGCGGCCTCGGGCAGGCCCCGCGCCCCGTCCAGACGCCGCGGCCCCCGCTGTGGATCGGCGGCTCCTCGCCCGCCGCGGTGCGCCGGGCGGCGGTGCGGGGCGACGGCTGGCTGCCGCAGGGCGATCCACGGGACCGGCTGCCGGGCCAGATCGCCCGGCTGCGCGAACTGCGGAAGGAAGCGGCCCAACACGATCGCGGCTGTGAGGAGCCCGCCGAGATCGGCGCGATCACCGAGCCGCTGTACGTGGGCGAGCCCGGCTGGGACGTGGGGCGCCGGACCCTCACCGGCGCGCCGGAGCGGCTGGCCGAGAGCCTGCGCGCCTACGCCGTGATGGGGGTGGACCAGATCCAGGTGCGGTTCCGCTGCCGGGACCACACCGAACTGACCGACCAGATGGCGGCCTTCGCCGCCGATGTCGCTCCGCACCTCGATGACCAGGGATGACTAGGGAGATCGGAATGGGCAAGCTGGACGGGCGGGTCGTCATCATCACCGGGGCGGCGCGCGGACAGGGTGAGCAGGAGGCGCGGCTGTTCGCGGCCGAGGGCGCGCGCGTGGTCCTCGGCGACGTACTGGACGAGCCGGGCGAGGCGCTGGCCAAGGAGCTGGGGGAGGGCGCCCGCTTCGTCCATCTGGACGTGGGCCGCGAGGACGACTGGACCGCCGCCGTCGCCGCCGCGAAGGACGCCTTCGGCGCGGTGGACGGCCTGGTCAACAACGCCGGGATCCTCCGCTTCAACGAGCTGGTCGGCACCCCGCTGGCCGAGTACCTGGAGGTGGTCCAGGTCAATCAGGTCGGCACGTTCCTGGGGATGCGGACGGTCGCGCCGGAGCTGGCGGCGGCGGGCGGCGGGACGATCGTGAACACCGCCTCGTATGTCGCCCTGTCCGGTATGCCCCTCCTCACCGCGTACGCCGCGACGAAGGCGGCGGTGGTGGGGATGACTCGGGTGGCCGCGATGGAGCTCGCGGACAAGGGCATCCGGGTCAACGCGATGTGCCCGGGCGCGGTCGACACCCCGATGACCAACCCGGCCCAGCTCGACCCGGAAGCCGACACCACGGAGGCGACGGCGGCGGTCGACGAGCTCTACCGCAAGCTGGTCCCGCTGGGCCGGATCGGCCGCCCGGAGGAGGTGGCGCGGCTGGCGCTCTTCCTGTCCTCGGAGGACTCCTCGTACGTCACCGGCCAGCCGTTCGTCGTCGACGGCGGCTGGCTGACCGGCGTCTCGGTCTTCTAGG
>NZ_JAAAYH010000697.1:0-2987 GCF_018035285.1 Streptomyces sp. MK37H
CCCTTCCCCGCCGTATTCGGCCATGAGCACTTCCGGTCGGGCGGCACGCGCCCCACTCGTCAGCCGATGGCCTTGGTCCATATCTCGGGGTCGACCGGCCCCTCCCCAGGACAGACCCCCATCTGATAGGGCACGCTCATCGCTCCACCGCCAGGAAGCCCCATATTCACCTTCGCGCTGGAGGCGCCTTCTGATTCGGCCATACCTGGCCGATATCCAGCTTGCCGCTCGTCCTGACGTGGCCTGGATAATTCTGCCGTCGTCGCCGCGTCCTGCCAGAGCGGCGCCGTGGTTTGGGGAGGGTCCATTCCGCCTTCCCGTCTGATCCACCTCAGTTTCCCTCTGTTCCTCTCCGCTCCTCCCTGCTCTGCCCTGTTCCAACGCACCAACCAGGAATTCAGTGATGGTCATGCGCGCTCGTGGAACGGTTCGGCACCTTTTCGGCATCAAGCGAAGACACCCTGGGAGACACACGTGAGAAAGCTGAAGCCGGGCAAGACATCGGCCCGAATGGGATCCGCGCTGGCGGTCGGTTTATTGATGGTGAGCGGCCTGACGGCCACATCGGCCAGCGCCGCGCCGTCCTCGGCCAACGCCGCGCCCGAACTGGGCGTTCGTTTCTACCCCGACGGCGACGGCCAGTGCGACGGGCCGACGAATCCGCCGGAGCGGTGGGTCACCGCGCCCGACTGGTCCACCGCCATCCGCCTGGACACCGACAATCGCTCAGGCGGCTGCCAGCTGGCCTTCGGCATCTACGACCCGTCGAACTCCCTCGCGGGCCTGACCGCCACCTACACATGGGAGGCGGAGCCCGGCAGCGACGAGGGCCAGTGCCAGAACGGGGGCACGCACTCGATCCCGATCAAGCCGTTCAAGACCTTCGGCGACAGCATCCGGGTGGACACCGACGGCCGAGCGGGCTGGTGCAACCTCACCTTCACCCTCTCCGGTCGCTCGGACGTCGGCCTCGACGTGCAGTTCTACGGCGACGGCGGCGGCGACGCCTCGGGGCAGTGCAAGAACTACCGCCCCAAGGACACCTACGACACGGCCTATGAGGGCCACCCCGTGACCGTGAGCGACGACACCGACGGCCGCGCCGGCGGCTGCTACCTGTCGCTCCGCCTGAACCGCCTGTTCTAGACCTCTGGGCCTCCAGGCCTCTCCGAGGGATCACCCTGCCGGTGAAACCGGCCGCCGCCCGCTGGCCCCGCTGATCATTGACCGGGCCAGTGGGCCGCCCTTCGACGGCGGTTACCGCTGTGGGGCCGGTCGGCCGAATCGCGTTCCGATGGCTCACAGTGTCCGGCTTCATGCGATACGGCGACCGGCAGAGCGGCCCGAATCAGCGATCCCGGGCCATCCGGTCATCACGATCGGTGTCGCTCCGGCCCAGCCGCACTCAGCATTCGCCGGGCTCGGGAGCCAGCACGGCCTGGACCCCGTTGACCTCAAGGCCGTTGAGGTCGGGTTCCTTCATGGCCTGGATGGCACCGTTCGCGCCTCCCGCACCGGATGCTTGCTCATGATCGATACCCGGTTGAACGCGTTGATGGTGATCGCCACCCAGATCACCGCGGAGATCTGGTCATCGGCGAGTACCTCCCGGGCAGCCGCGTAGGCGGATTCCTGTGCGATGGCGTCGGTCGGGTGGGTCACCGCTTCGGCCAGCGCAAGGGCCGCGCGCTCCGAAGGGGTGAACACTTCGGTGTCCCGCCAGGCGGCCAGCACCCCCAGCCGCTGCGCCGACTCGCCCCCGCGCAGAGCCGCCCTGGTGTGCGTGTCGAGGCAGTAGGCGCAGCCGTTCATCTGCGACACGCGGAGGTTGACCAGTTCCACGAGGGTGCGGTCGAGTCCCGCGTCGGCCGCGACCGTGCGGACCGCTTCCGACGTCTGCGTCAGCGCGTGGAATGCCTTGGGACTCTGCTTGTCGATGAAGATCCTCCGGGGCGCGGGTCCCGTTGCGTGGCTGCTCAAACCGGGCCTCCTTCGGGGCCGCTCACGGCCCCGTTCGTCTGTACTCGCGATGGGCTTCGCCCTGTACCCATGGCATGATAGTTGAATCTGGAACTAGATTACGTGGGAGGTGGTCTCGGTGAGCAATGTGGAAGCCGAGCCTGCGGAAGTGGGATGCGGGGCGCTGGTCCGCAGCGGGCGGCCGACCGAGACGCCACGGGTCGAAGTGCTTCCCGCGCGGGAGGTGCCCCTGGGCGGGCCGCGGGCGATGTCCGTGCGGCGGACGCTGCCACAGCGGGCGAGAACGCTGATCGGAGCCTGGTGCTTCGCCGATCACTACGGTCCGGACAACGTCGCGGTAACCGGCGGCATGGACGTTCCCCCGCATCCGCACACCGGTCTGCAGACGGTGAGCTGGCTGTTCAGCGGGGAGATCGAACACCGCGACAGCCTCGGCAGCCATGCCTTCGTCCGGCCTGGAGAGCTGAACCTCATGACGGGCGGGTACGGCATCAGCCACTCGGAGGTTTCCACCGCGGACACCACCGTCCTCCACGGCGTCCAACTGTGGGTGGCGCTGCCCGAGGCGCACCGGAACACCGGACGGGACTTCCAGCACTACGCACCCGAACCCGTGCGGGTCGACGGCGCCGAGATCAGGGTCTTCCTGGGTTCGCTCGCCGGAGACCTCTCCCCCGTGCACACGTTCACTCCACTGCTCGGCGCCGAGATCATCCTTGAGCCGCAGGCGTCGATCAGCCTCGCCGTGGACGCCCGCTTCGAGCACGGCCTTCTGGTGGACAGTGGGGAGGTCCGTATGGCCGACACCCTGCTGAACCCGGCCGACCTGGGCTATGCCCACCCTGGCGTCGACGCTCTGACGCTGGTGAACGAGTCGGACGCTCCGGCGCGGACGATCCTGCTCGGCGGCACTCCGTTCGAGGAGGAGATCGTCATGTGGTGGAACTTCATCGGGCGGTCGCACGACGACATCGCACAGGCCCGCGAGGACTGGGAGGCGGGCACCC
>NZ_JAAAYH010000698.1:0-2981 GCF_018035285.1 Streptomyces sp. MK37H
GCACCGGCCCGGAGCCATCGCACCGGTCCGCCCGCGCCGCCGGGAGTACGCGCGGATACTCCCGCCGTCAGACGCCCCGGGAGCGGCGGCGCCGCCACGGTGGGGGCATGCGGCAACTCGCCCGCCCCGTGCGCCGGGGCCTCCTCGTCGTTCATGTCGTCGTCTCCGTCGGATGGCTCGGGCTCACCCTCGGGGTGCTGGCCCTGGGGATCACCGGGGCCATGGCCGGCTCGGCCGAAGAGGCCGGGGCGGCGTACCGGTCCATGAATGTGCTGGGCGACTGGCTGCTGATTCCGATCAGCCTGCTGTCGCTGATCAGCGGGATCGTGCTGTCGCTGGGGACGCCCTGGGGACTGGCGCGCCACCGGTGGGTGTATGTGAAGTTCTGGCTGACGCTGATCACCACAGCCGCCACGGCGTTCGCCCTGCGCGCCCGGATCGACTCCGCGATGGCCGATGTGGTGGCGGGGCGGGCGGTCGGGGCGACCACGGATCTGATCCTGGCGCCGTCGGTCAGCCTGGGCGTCTATACCTTTCTCACCGCGATCTCGGTGATCAAGCCCTGGGGGCTGACCGCCCGGGGACGGCGGCTGCGGGCGACAAAGCGCCGATAATTGCATACGCGGTCTTTTTCATCCCTGGACTATCCTGGAATCCGCTCACCCACCAAGGAGGGGTTCCATGCCGGACGAACCGCACGGCGCTGTCGCCCCGCCCGCAGGACAGGCCCTGGCCCAGGGCTGGTGCGCCCTGTCCTCCCTGCACGGCCGGATAGAGACGCATATCGAGCGCGCGCTGCAGGCCAGGCACGATCTGAGCGTCCGCGAATTCTCCGTGCTCAACGTACTCAGCGGGCAGCACGACGGCGACGGCGGACATCTGCAGATGAAGCAGCTCGCCGACTCCGTCGTACTCAGCCAGAGCGCCACGACCCGGCTGGTCACCCGGCTGGAGGACCGCGGTCTGCTCGCCCGCTACATCTGCCCCGGCGACCGCCGCGGCATCTACACCGACGTCAGCGACGAGGGGCTGAAGCTCCTGGAGGAGGCGCGGCCGACGCATGACACCGCGCTGCGCGAGGCCCTCGCCGACGCCGCCCGGCGGCCGGAACTGGCGCCCCTCGTCGCCGCTGTGGAGGGGCTGACCGGCACCACGTGCTGATCCCGGCACGTGCTGATCCCCGGTGGCCGTGGGCCCGTCGCCGCCGTCCGGGGCTCGCGGGCCCCGACGTAGGCTCCACCGCATGAGCGACTTCGAGATACGGCGCGCGACCGCCGATGACATCCCGGCGATCGTGGCCATGCTGGCGGACGACCCGCTCGGCGCCCGCCGGGAGTCCCCGGACGACCTGGCCCCGTACCGCGCCGCCTTCGATCGGCTGGACTCCGATCCCCAGCAGCGGCTGGTCGTCGCGGTCCGGGAGGGCCGCACCGTCGGCACCCTCCAGCTGACCGTGATCCCCGGGCTGTCGCGGCGCGGCGCCACGCGCTCGATCATCGAAGGCGTCCGGATCCACTCCGAGGAGCGCGGCGGCGGGCTCGGCACGCAGCTGATCGAATGGGCCGTCGAGGAGTCGCGCCGCGAGGGGTGCGTGCTGGTGCAGCTCACCTCGGACGCGACCCGTATCGACGCCCACCGCTTCTACGAGCGGCTCGGCTTCGAGGCCAGCCACGTCGGCTTCAAGCTGCCGCTGGCCTGAACCGACCTGGTCTCACTTCCCCGCCGGCGGCCTCACAGCGCCGCGAGGTCGACGGCCTCGGCCATCCGCCGGTAGCCCGCGTCGTTCGGGTGCTTGAAGTCGCCCGAGTCGTACGCCGGGTTCAGCCGCAGCGGATCGGACGGGGCGGCCATGACCTCCGCGAAGTCGACGACCGCGTCGAAAGCGCCCGAGGTGCGGATCCACTCGTTGATCGCGGTGCGCTTCGCCTCGGATCGCGGGGTGTGGTACTCGGCGCCCTTGAACGGGAGGATCGTCCCGCCGATGACCTTGATCCCGCGGGCGTGGGCGAGATCGATCAGCTCCCGGTAACCGGCGATCACCTCCTCGGCGGGCACCTGCGGATTGGGCTTGTAGGTGGGCAGCTCGACTTCGCTGAAGCCGATGTCATTGAGCCCCTCGAGCAGGATCACCGACCGTACGCCCGGCTTGTCCAGGACATCGCGCCGGAAGCGGGCGCCCGCCCGCTCGCCGTACCAGGCCGAGTCGTGCAGCAGCAGATTGCCGCCGATCCCGGAGTTGAGGACGGGGCGCGGGATGCCCGCGGCCGCGAGGCGCTCGGCCAGCAGATCCGGCCAGCGGTGGTCGGCGTCGTAGGTCGAGCCGAAGCCGTCGGTGATCGAGTCGCCGAAGGCCACCACCGTGCCCGGGTGCCGGGGGCCGCCGGTGACCTCGACATCGGAGAGGTAGTACCAGGAGTGGGTGGTCTCGGTGAAGGCCGTCCCGGCGCGGTCGGCGCGGTGATCGCCGTCCGCGCGGAAGCTGCGGGCGTACGCCTGGGCGTGGAAGGTGGCAGGGCCGGTCGGGCGGTCGAAGTACAGCGTGACCGTGACCGGCTGACGGGCCGCCACGCGCAGCGGGGCCGCGTCGCTCACCGTCTCCCCGCCCGCCGGGATCCGTACCGACCGCCGGTGTCCGAAGGTCAGCGCGCGCAGGCTCGCGCCGTGGACGGAGGCGCCGTGCGCGGTACGGGCGATGGTCGCGCCCGCGATCCGCAGCGGGGTGGTGCCGTAGCGGTTCGACAGCCTGATCCGGGCGGCCGTGCCACCGCTGGTGACCCGGACGACCTGACGCACGGTCTGGGCGGTGCGCTCGGCGAAGCCGCTCTCGGCCCAGTTCTTCTCGAAACCCGAGCTGGGGCGCTGGACGGGGGCGGCCCACCCGGCCGACCAGACGGTCCCCGGCCGGTCGCGGCCTGCTGACGGGCCTCCGGGCCGGGCGGCGGCCGTCCCGGAGGCACCCATGGAGGCCGCCATGACGGTGG
>NZ_JAAAYH010000699.1:0-2950 GCF_018035285.1 Streptomyces sp. MK37H
GCCGTCGCGCCACGAAGCGCCACCCCTGGCGGCGTCCCGCCGGGGCGAACCGGGCCGACGCCACACCCCGCCCCGCCCCGGGCCCGCCGCGCGGCGGGCCGCCGGCCGCGGCGGCCGACGGGGCCCCGCCCGAGGTGGACGAGCGCAGTGTGGTGGACGCCGCGGTGTACCGCGACGGCCGCCGGGTCGGCACCCCCGGCTCCCTCGCCGCCACCTTCCGGCGGCTGCGCGAGGAGACGGGCGCCATGGCGTGGATCGGGCTGTACCGGCCGAGCGAGGGGGAGCTGCTCTCGCTCGCCGAGGAGTTCGATCTGCACAAGCTGGCCATCGAGGACGCGATGGAGGCCCATCAGCGCCCCAAGCTGGAGCGCTACGGCGAGACCCTCTTCGTGGTGCTGCGCGCCGCCCGCTATCTCGACGCGCCCGAGGAGGTGGACTTCGGCGAGTTGCATGTCTTCGTGGGCCCCGACTTCGTCATCACCGTCCGGCACGGCGCGGCGCCGGACCTGTCCGCGGTGCGCGCCCGGATGGAGTCCACCCCCGAGCTGCTGGCGCTGGGCCCCGAGGCCGTGCTGTACGCGATCCTCGACGCGGTCGTGGACGGCTACGCCCCGGTCGTGGCGGGGGTGCAGAACGACATCGACGAGATCGAGACCGAGGTCTTCCGGGGCGATCCCGAGGTGTCGCGGCGCATCTATGAGCTCTCCCGCGAAATGGTGGAGTTCCAGCGCGCCACCCGCCCCCTGGTCGGGATGTTGCACGGGCTGATGGCGGGCTTCGACAAGTACGGCACCGATGAGGAGCTCCAGCGCTATCTGCGGGACGTCGCCGACCACGTCACCCACACCAGCGAGCGCGTGGACGGCTTCCGCTCCGCCCTCAGCGACATCCTCGCGGTCAACGCCACCCTGGTGACCCAGCAGCAGAACGCCGAGATGCGGGCGCTGGCCGAGGCGGGCTTCGAGCAGAACGAGGAGGTCAAGAAGATCTCCGCCTGGGCGGCCATCCTGTTCGCCCCCACGCTGGTGGGCACCATCTACGGGATGAACTTCACCCATATGCCCGAGCTGCACTGGGTGCTGGGCTACCCCTTCGCGATCCTGCTGATGGCGGTGGTCTGCGTCAGCCTGTACCTCATCTTCAAGCGCCGCGACTGGCTCTGACGGCGTAACACCTCTCCGGTCGGCCCGCGGTTCTAGGGAATCCCTCGATGAACCGCTGATTCAGCCGTTTTCCGTAGCCCCTCCATGCCGTTTGTGCTTCGATGCCGTGCGGCACGGCACCGGCAGGCGAGCGACGGGAGTGGGCGTATGGACCGGCGAGGGTTCCTCAGGGGCGCGGCCGCACTGTCCACCGCGGGGCTGGTCACCGCCGTCGGCGGTACCGCGACGGCCACTGCGGCGCCGCCCCGGCCGGCCGCCGCCCAGGACTGGCTGTCGGCCATCGCCGACGCCACTCCGGTCCAGCGGCTGACCCTGCCCGGAACCCACGACTCCGGCGCCCGCTTCGGCGGACCGTGGACGGAGTGTCAGAACACCACCATCGCCGACCAGCTGGCCAGTGGCATCCGCTTCCTGGACATCCGCTGCCGCGCCTTCGACAACGCCTTCCCCATCCACCACGGCGCCTTCTACCAGAACCTCAACTTCGACGATGTGCTCGGCGCCTGCCGCTCCTTCCTCTCCGCGCATCCGTCGGAGACCGTGCTGATGCGGGTCAAGCAGGAGTACTCGGAGGAGAGCGCCGCGGAGTTCCGCCGGATCTTCGACATCTATCTGGACGACAAGGGCTGGCGCTCCCTCTTCCGCCTGGACAGCACCCTCCCCACCCTGGGCCAGGCCCGGGGCAGGGTGGTGCTGCTCGCCGACTCCGACAACATGCCGGGGGTGCGGTACGGCGACGGCTCGCTCTTCGACATCCAGGACGACTACATGGCGGAGCCGATCGGCAAGTACCCGAAGATCGAGGCGCAGTTCCGCAAGGCGGCGGCCCAGCCCGGCAAGCTCTTCATCAACTACGTCTCCACCGCCGCCCTGCTGCCGCCCCGCTCCAACGCGGACCGGCTGAACCCGCGGGTGAAATCGTTCCTGGAGGGCGCCGAGGCACAGGGCTGGACCGGGCTCGGGATCGTTCCGATGGACTTCCCGAACACCACGTCCGGCCTGGTCGACGCCCTCGTCCGGCACAATCCGGCGGGCTGACCGCGGCGCGTCAGCGGCCGTGGATCCGGCGGAAGACGCTGACCGCCGGTTCCGCGTAGCGCACCAGCTCCAGCGCCTGCTCCGGGAACCACTCCCCCGCCTCGGGGTTGACGGTCCCGCGCACCGGGTCCAGGGGCCCGTCGGTGCCGCGCAGACAGCGCCCGTCCGACTCGCCCGGCGTCTTCACCCACAGCGCGGCGTCCAGCAGCGCCTCGCCGGTACGGGTGGTGGGGCGCCGGCCCAGGCCCCGGTCCGGCGGGTTGCACCATGACTGGACGTCGTTGTGCTGGTGCGTCACGGCCCTCGGGGCCCAGGGGCCCTGGCCGTTGCGGCTGGTGTCGGTGACGTAGTGTTTCATACGGGCCGGGTCGTCCGGTACATGGGCGCGCAGCCAACGGCGGACGTGCCGCCGCGACCAGCTCTGCTCGGCGCAGTCCTCGGGGTCCCCGCCCTCGTCGGCGTAGGCGAGGCAGGAGGAGACCAGCCGGCCGTACCAGGCGCTGTCCTGGTCGGTCTGGTAGTGGGAGACGTTGAGGGCGAAGCCGGTGGCGCGGTCGATCCCGGCCTTGATCAGCCGGGGCACGATGCTGCTGACGGAGTGCCAGCCGGCGTGGCCCGCGTCCAGGTACACCGACGCGTTGCCGAGCGTGCTGAGGACATCGACCGCGTAGTTGATCTCGGAGTAGCGGGCGGCGGTCTCCGGGTCCTCGACCACCGGGGTGTCCAGGTCGCCCGATTCGCGCGCCTCC
>NZ_JAAAYH010000007.1:0-63612 GCF_018035285.1 Streptomyces sp. MK37H
GCCGGTGGCCCCCCGGGACACCCGCTGCGCGTCCTGCGGCCGTGCGCGCACCCATGCGCTGCTGGTCTGCACCGAGCCCTGTCTGGAGCTCCGCCACGGTCCGGGCCCACCGCTGCGGCTGGGCCGCCACCCGGACTGGGCGCCGCGGACCGCCGCCGCGTTCGAGGGCTGGAACAAGGTCTCCCGCCACCATGCCTCGATCACGGTGGAGCCGGACGGCACCGCCTGGGTCGAGGAGCCCGACGCGGGCAGCCGCAACGGTACGTATCTCAACGGCGCCCGGATCGCGGCGGGTGTGCGCACCCCCGTCCGCGACGGCGACCAGCTGCGGCTCGGGCTGCGGGTCAGCTTCGCCATACGGCTGTACGGACCGGAGCCCGGCACCGGCTGAGCCGGTGCCGGGCGGGGTCGCGGGGCGGACCCCCGTGCCGCCCCGCGGGCTCATGCCCGCATACCGGGCGGAATGATGACCGCCCGCAGCGGTGCCAGCAGATGGTTGGCCTCGCCCGCCCCCTCGAACGTGCCCAGGTTGTGGGCCTGGCCGGGCACCGCCTTCAGCGGCTCCTCCCCGCAGCGGTCGCCGAACAGCACCAGGGCGGGGTGCGGGCGGTGCCGCCGCGACTGCCACACCAGCCCCTGGGCGTCCGGCACCTGACGCCGGATCTCCCGCGCCCAGGCGCGGGTCTGCGCGTACTCGTCGGTCTCCAGCAGCCAGGAGGTCTGGAACACCGCGGCCAGGTCCTCCTCCTCGACCAGCCGCACCAGGACCAGGTCCTCGGTCACCCGCACCTTGGACAGCGAGCGGGTGGCCGCCAGCGCCCACGGCACCTGACGCCGCCCCTCCGGCCCGGTGAACTCCATGTCCCGCAGCATCACCTCGGCGAGGGTGGTGGTCGGTGCCACGGCCGCGTAGAGATACGGGTACCGGTCCTCGGTGGTGGCGTCGAAGCGGTTGCCGCCGAAGAAGGAGTGTGCGGGCTTCGGGTTGAACTCGGTGCAGGCGTAGGCGGTTTCATGACACCTCCACAGCTCGGTGCCCGCGCTCAGGACGAACAGGTTCGGGCTCATGCGCGCGCCCTCGGGGGGCGCCTGCCTCACCATCCGCCGTCTCCGATCAGCGCGGCGGCGGCCTCGGTCAGCCGTGCGTCCGGCACCCGCCCCACCAGGGCGGCCGGTGCGTCGCGCAGCCAGGTGTTGCCGCCGAGCCACCAGTCGGCGGCGCCCCAGGGGTCCTGGTCCGACAGCAGCATTCTGTTGATCCGCTGCACCACCGGCCGTGGCTCACCGGTGTCCGGGTCGAACTGGAAGTCCGGGTAGCGGTCACCGCGTTCGGGATCGGACAGACGGATCAGCCCGGCCCCGGTGGGATCCTCGGCGGCCGTGCCCGTGAGCTGCTCCGGGCCCCGCGTGGGGGCGGTCAGCAGCCGCTGCCGTACGGCCCGGGCGATCTGGGCGCTCTCGGGGTCCAGCGTCGGCCAGTCCACGGAGTCCAGCAGCCGGATCAGTTCGGCCAGCCGGTCGGTGTCCGGCAGGACCGCGGAGGAAGCCGCGCCCCCGGACCGGAACTGGTCCAGCTTTCTGCGCAGTTCCATCTCGCGGGGGAGGGGCAGCAGCGCCAGCCGCACCTGCCGCACCGCACCGCGCACGGCCCTGGCGTCGTCTCCGGCGGCCCGCAGCCGCAGCACACTGTCCTGGAAGCCGCTGAACTGCGCGGCGGTGAGCGAGGCGCGGATCTCCGGCAGATGCCGGCGCAGCAGCTCCAGGAGATCGTCGGTGGTCATGGCTGTCGTCCTTCCACGGGTGCGTGGGGAGCGGGGTTGCCCTGGTGGATGAATCCGGCCCAGGAGACGGCCCGGGCCAGGCCCCCCGCGTCGCTCTGCGTCTCGGCCAGCAGGAGCCCGGTCAGCCCGGGGACGGGGTGGCGGTCGTGGTCGAGCATCCACAGTTGGGCGGCGCGCAGGGCGTCCGGCGGGGCCAGCCCGGTGACGGTCAGATGGTGGTGGAAGACCACCATCAGCGCGGCGGAGGCGCTGTCCGAGACCTTCCACCGCGAACCGACCACATCCGTGGCGCCGCGCGCCAGCAGTGCGGTGGTCGGGGTCAGCGCCTCGTCGTGGTCACGGCTGCTGAGGTCCGTCTCGCAGGCGCTGAGCACGATCAGCGGCCCGGTGGCGGCCCGCTCCCCGGCGGGTACGTCGAGGATGCGCGTCACCGTCAGCCTGCCCAGGTCCGGGGTGTCCACGGGGACTTGGGCGTCTGGGGTGTCCGGGTCGGCCAGGTGGAGGGCCGAGTCGGTGGGCCGCAGCCCGGCCAGGCCGTGCACCACCAGATGCAGCAGCGAGGCGGCGGGTGCGGCCGGGCCTCCGGGGAGGTGGGAGAGCACGTCATCGGGGGTGCCCAGCGCGTTGTCGGGCGCGTCCTCGTGCCAGCCGTAGAGCAGGGCCTCGGTGTAGTACGCCGTACGAAGGGCCGTCACCTCGTCCTGCGCCCAGGTCAGATCCCCGCTGGGGTCGGCCACCAGCACCGCGCGCTCGCTCGCGGGCACCCGGCCGCGCCGGGCGGCCCGCAGGAACTCACCGCCGGAGGCGGCGTACGAGATGACCGCGCCCTCGCAGGCGTACGCGTACGGGCGCCGTGCGTCGTCCCGTTGCCCGGGGAGGCGGGCGGCGTGCCAGGGAACGGCACCGAGGTTGCCGCACGGCACGAGGACCAGCCGGACCGGCGCGTCGTGTGCCGCGGGCCCGGCCCCCGCTTTCCCATGCCCGGCCCCCGCTTTCCCGCGCCCGTCCTCCGTTTTCCCGCGCCCGTCCTGCGCCCGTGCGTCCAGCGCCTCCAGGACGGGGGCGAGGACGGCCGGGCCCGCCCAGTCGCACAGCCCCTCCAGCGCCGCCTCCCAGTCGCGATGAGCCTCGGCGTGGGCGTCCATGCCCTGCTCGGACACGGCGGACCGCCGGGCGCCCGCGTCCAGATAGCGCTCCAGCGGCTCGCGGCCGAGCGCGCCGAGCCCCGGCAGCGGCAGCGCCGTCGGTTCGCCGGTGCTCCGCACCAGGACGGCCACGCCATCGGCGGTGCCCTGCCCGGGCACCAGATACACCAGGGCGTCGGCGCCGGTGGCGCGCAGCCCGTCCCGCAACTCCCTGATGTCGGGGGCGCCGAGGAGTCCGCGCAGCGGCGCCTCGCCGCTGTCCCGCCGCAGCACGTCCAGCGCGCGGCGGCGCAGCGTGCTGGGGATCTCGACACCGGGGGCGGCCCCGGTCGGCATGACCCGCGCGAGCGCGTTCCGGACCTCCTCCGGGGTGCCGCCGCCGATGCCGGGCGCGAGTCCGCCGCCGGTCGGCGCGGACTCGGGCGGGAGGTCCCGTACGGCGGTCCGCCACTGCTCGGCCAGCTCCGCTTCGCCCCGGGCGGCCAGCTGCTCGGGGACCCCGGCGGCCGCGGCCGCGGCGCGCAGCACCAGGCCCCGCCCGTTCTCCAGCGACGTCACGGCCTCCTCGATCCGGCCGGCCACGGCGGCCCAGTGGGCGGCGAGCAGCCCACGGCTGGCCCCCGCCCTGGCCACCTCGAGGCCGTGCTCGGCGCCGAGTTGCAGCAGCACGTCCTCGGCCAGCACCCACAGCGAGGCATGGGCGGTGGCGACGGCCGCCCCTGTGTCATCGCGCTCCCGGTCGGCGCGCAGCCGGTATGCCTCGGCCAGCTCCCACAGCAGCTTCTGCCGGATGTCCGGACTGGTGCGCTCGGTGAGTTCCCTCCTGGCCCGTTCCAGCTCCCCGACCGCCTCCTCCAGGTCGGAGGGGTCGCCGGTCGACCTGTGGACGGTGAGCAGCGCCAGCCCGATGCCTTGCCGGATCCACACCCGCTGGTCGGGGGTCGAGGCGGGGCCGTCCAGGGCCCGGCGGGCCCGGGCCACGGCCTCGGAGACCCGCGCGGGATCCGGTTCGATCATGGAGAAGAGGGCCAGCAGGGGCGCGCACTGCGCGTCCATGAGGGGCTGGGCGAACGTCGGGAGCCTCGGGTGGTTCGCCGCCTCCTCGAAGTAGGCCACGCCCGCCCGCAGCGCGGGGATCCCGCCGTCCAGCGTGGCCAGGCTCAACTGGGCCTGGCCGAGCAGGAAGAGCACCAGAAACTGCCATTCGCTGCTCTCGCCGGCCTCCTCCAGCAGGTCGAGCAGCTCGTCCAGCAGGTCCTCCAGCGTTTCGGTGTTCCGCTCGTCCAGAGCCTCGTTGAGGCGCAGCTGTAGGTGCATGCTCCGGGTGCACAGCCTCAGCCCCTCCGCGCCGGGCCCGGTCGCGTGTGCGGATTCGAACACCGCGGAGGCGGGGCCGAAGAGCGCGTCGAGGCGGACACGCGCCTGGTCGCGGTCCGTGAGGTTGCCGCCCAGGATGTTGGCCGCGGCCAGCAGTCCGGGCGATATGACCCCGGCCATCCAGTCCACCCGGCCGGATCCCGCACCGGCGGCTGTGCCGATCAACTCGGCCGCCTCGGCCAGCCGGTCGGCGTCCCCCGTGCGCATGCCGTGCGCCATGCGGCTCATCGCGGCGCGCATCGCGGTCTCCGCCTCTTCACCGGCCGGCCCCTTGCTCACCTCATTGACCAGGTCCTCCAGATCCTCGGTCCGGATGGTGCCGGGCACCTCGAGCTCCAGCATGAGGGCGGCCTGTGCGAAGGTGAGGGCGGTCTCCTCCTCGGGGGGCTCCGCCATCGCCTCGGCCTCATCGCCTTCGCCCGCCCCTCCGGGTCCGGAGAACTCGGCGGCCAGACCGCTCAGGGCCCGCATCAGGTCGGAGTTGCGGCCCGGCAGCCGCTGCGCCATCTGCGCGGCCAGGGCGGCCATCTGCTCGAGGTCCCGGGAGCGCACGACGGCGGGCACCCGCTCGAGGATGTCGGCTGCCCAGAACAGGGATTCGGCGGCGTCTTCGGGGAGGGTCGGTGCCAGGTCGGTCACCAGACCGCGCAGTTCGGCCAGGTCGGCGGTGAGTTCAGGGTCGCCCAACGCCACTCGGCGCCCCATGTCGAAGGACTCCAGGAGGCGGGACAGCGTGCCGTCCCATCCGGCCATCATGCCGGGCGTCAGCAGCAACCGCACCAGGTGGAAGGCGGAGGCGCGCTCGTCCCGTGGGTCGAGCGCCTCAGCGGCGCGGGCAGCCCGCAGCACCCGCAGGCCCCTACTCCGGTCGTCGTCCGTGGGATTGCGCCCGTAGCGCTCGGCGTACAGGCCGCCGAGCCGGGCGCGTACGGTGCACAGCAGCGCGTCCCCGTCCGGTACGGACGCCGCCAACTCGGCTTCCAGGTCGTCGAGTTCGGTGATGCGGTGGTCGAGCAGGGCGGGGTCGGCGGTGGCGGGCGGCCGGGTGCCGTCGGGCGCTCGCGTGGCCGCCGTACCGTCGGACGAGCCGTCCGAACCGGGGCCCTTCGAACCGGCGCCGGCCGCCGGGCTCTCCGGCGGGGGCGGGACGATCCACGCCAGCGCGTCGGCCGCGGCCCGTTCGGCGCGGTCACGTAATGCCGCGAGATCCCTGCCGTGCATGAAACGTCCCCCTTCGTCATGCCGCTCTCATCATCCGCCCGTCCGCGCGAGCACAGGAGTCCTTTGATCGCTCTTTCCGGAAACCGACCAGAAGACGTCCGCGAATCGCCCGGTCGGATGCGCGGGTGCGGAGCCGCGGGAAAACTCCGGCGGCGCCTTCGCGCTCTTCCTCGTACGGTTTCCTTAGAATCGATCGCATGTCTGATCTGGTAACTGATGAGCTGATTGACCTGCAAAAATCCGCCGATGCAGAGCATCACCGGGTGTCCGGACTGGACGGCGATGAGCGCCGGGAGCAGTGGGAGCGGTGGCGCGCGGCGGCGGAGCGGGTACAGGCGGCGATCACGGAGCACGCCACGTCGGCCGGGTTGAGCAGATTCGAGGTGGAGCGGGCGGTGAAGAGAGCCGTAAGACATCCGGAGGGCTCATCCGCGGCGTAGACGCTCCGGGGCGAGGGCGGCGCGGGTGGCTCCCGGGCCGCCCCGGGTGACCCTCGTGCCGGGCACGTGCCCCCGGCACAAACCCACCCACCTGCGGCAAAGGGGAAAACGGACATGAGGTGAATCGCGTGACATCCCGTCACGCCCGGTGAGGCACCTTTATCGATGCGTGACCAAATGTGTGGGTGGCGTGCTCGGCCGCGACCTACCCTCGCCGGTGAACCAACGTTTCTGCACAGGATCCCCGCGGCGAAAAGGTGGAGCGTACATGTACGGCACGATCGACGGGTTCAACTACGGGGCCGCCACCCCGCTGGCGGCCTACCTCATGGCCTGTCTGGGAGGAGCCCTCGGCTTACGCTGCACCGCCCGGTCGGTGCGCACCCAGCGCTCCTGGAAGGCGGGCTGGCTCGCGCTCGGATCCGCGTCGATCGGCTCGGGCATCTGGACGATGCACTTCATCGCCATGATGGGGTTCCATGTGAAGGAGACCCCGATCGGCTTCGACATACCGATCACCCTTCTCAGCCTTGCCGTGGCGATCGTCGTCGTCGGCATCGGCGTCTTCATGGTCGGCTACCGGGGCACCTCCCCGGGGGTGCTGGTCTCGGCCGGTGTGTTCACCGGACTCGGTGTCGCGGGCATGCACTACATCGGGATGTCCGCGATGCGCGTGCAGGGGCACCTGGAGTACTCCGTGCCGACCGTCCTGCTCTCCGTCCTGATCGCGGTCGTGGCCGCGACCGCCGCGCTCTGGGCCGCCGTGACCATCCACGGCTTCCGCGCCAGTCTGGCGTCGAGCATGGTGATGGGGGTCGCCGTGACCGGGATGCACTACACGGGCATGGCCGCGGTCAGCGTGCGGCTGGACGATGTGCTCAGCGCCTCCGTGGGCGGTGAGGCGCCCGCTTCGCTCATCCTCCCCATGCTGATCGGCCCGGTGATCTTCCTGGTGATCGCGGGGACCATCATCATGTTCGATCCGCTGCTCGTCCTGGGCGAGGGGGAGTGGAACGAGAAGAAGGCGGACAGTGCGCGCAGGACCCCGCCGCCGCCACCGCCCCGGCCGGTCTGGCCGACTTGGCCACCGGAGGAGGAGCCCGCTCGGGTCCGGACGAACCGCCCGGACCCGCGCCACGGCCGCCAGGAGTACCGCGAGTGGTGAACCCACGACCGTTCCGGGGCACGACGAGGCGCCCGTGACCCGCGTGCGGAGCGGACACCGATCCGCCGCCACGGCCACCTCGCCGCACCTCGTGTGCCCTAATGGAACCGGTGCGTTCCCGCCCAGCCGGGATCCCCGCTCATGGCGAAGCGCACCCACGCGCCGTGCATCTCCGCGGCCAGCGACGGCGGGATGTCCGGTCCGAGCAGTCCGTTCGCCGTACGGAGCGCGGGCAGTTCGGTGTGGTCGAAGACGAACGGGAGCTCCACGGCGTGGCACGCGCCGAACGGCCCGCCCCGCCAGTCGAAGTCGTAGGTGAACGCCTTGTCGTAGCGGGACACCAGCCGCTCACGGGCGTCACGGAACATCGCGTCGATGGCCGCGCTCTGTTCCGGCCGCTGGTAGAGCAGCGACTCCTGGGTGTTCGTGCCCACCAGCAGATCCACCGGATGCGGCGGTGGCGCGTCGTCGAGCCCGTCGAGCACCACACCGAGCGGCGACAGTCTCGGCCCCACCCCGGGCACCTCGGCGAGCGCGGACACCAGTCGCTCGTCGGGGATGTCGGCGAACGCCTCAGCCGTCGCCGGAACGCCCAGCCGGTCCGCCAGGGCCCGGGTCGTCTCCGCCGCCTCCGCGCCGGTCAGGGCGTGGAGGCCACCGCTCTGGCTGATCGCGCCCCGGAACAGCCCGGCGGCCTCGGGCATCACCAGCAGCGCGCTGACGATCATCCCTCCCGCCGACTGCCCGAATACCGTGACCCGGTCGGGGTCCCCGCCGTAGTCCGCGATGTGCTCACGCACCCACCGCAGCGCCGCGAGCACGTCCAGCAGGCCCCGGTTGCGCGGGGCGCCCGGCAGATCGAGCCAGCCCAGCGCGCCGAGGCGGTAGTTGAGGGTGACCAGGACCACGCCGTCGCGGGCGAAGGACGTCCCGTCGTACACCGGCGCCTGGCCGGTGCCGGAGAGGAACGCGCCGCCGTGCACGAAGACCATCACCGGGGCGTTTCCGTCGGTCCGTGGCGTCCAGACGTTGAGCGTCAGATAGTCCTCGCCACGCACCCAGCCCGGGCCCATCAGCGGGCTCAGGTCCGCCGGGAACCGCCGCTCGGGTGCCGGAGCCGTCGGCCCGGGCCCGTCGGCGCCGCTTGTACCGTGTGCGGGGGGTACACCCGGTACGGGGGCCGGTGCGGCGAACCGCGCGGCGCCGGTCGGCCCGGCCGCGTACGGGATGTTCCGGAACACGCTCATCGCCATGCCGCCCACTCCCTCACCGTGAACCGCTCGCCGTCACGCCGCACTTCGGCCGCGCTCGCACCGGGGAAGTGCGCGGGGAACAACAATGCACCCTCGTCCGCGGCCTCGCCCAGCACCCGGCGCCGGGAGACCCGTGCCCGCGGCTCGTCCTCGTCGAAGCAGGGACACGCGTCCGGCTCCACGATCTGCAGCGGGCTGTGCATCAGATCGCCCACGAAGACCGCCCGATCCGTGCCCGACCGCAGCCGCACCACCGACGAGCCGGGGGTGTGGCCGGGGGCGGGCTCGATGCGCAGCTGGGCGTCCACGTCGTAGTGGTCGCCCTCCCACAGCACGGTCTGCCCGGCCCGGTGAACGGGGGCGACGCTGTCCTCGAACACATTCGTCATCCGGGGGCCGGAGCGGGTCCGGTGCCCGTTCTCCGGGTTCCAGTAGTCGAAGTCGACGCGGGGGAGCACGTACTGCGCGTTGGGGAAGGTCGGCCGCCACTCACCGTCCGCCCATGAGGTGTTCCAGCCGACGTGGTCCCCGTGCACATGGGTGCAGATCACCACGTCCACATCCTCCGGGCGGACCCCGGCAGCGGCCAGCTCCCCGAGGTAGTTCGTGTGCAGATGGTCGAAGTGCGGCATGCCCGGCCGCTCCCGGTCGTTGCCGATGCCCGTGTCGATCAGGATCGTCCGGCCCTCGCTGCGGAGCAGCCAGGTCTGGATCATCGTGAGGATCTCATCGGCGGCGGGATCCAGGAATTCGGGGGCCAGCCAGCTCTCGTGCGCGCGCCAGTGCTCCGGGGCCACGTCGGGAAAGATGAAGCCGCGTGGCAGACCCCTCGGGGCCACCTCTACCACCCGGGTGATCTCGACGTTTCCAAGCGTGATGGTGTCCATGTCTCCAGCGTGCGCATCGGCGGGCGCGGGCGGTATCGGTCATATGACTGCACCACGGGCTAGAGTCGATGGATGACCATGGTCGGGCGGGAGAGTGAGAGCGCGGCCGTACTCGGTGTGACCAGCGGTGTGCTGATCCTTACGGGTGAACCGGGCGCGGGCAAGAGCACCCTGCTCGGCCTCGCGGCGGATCGTCACCAGGGCCGGGTACTGCGGATGACGGGCAGCGAGAGCGAGGCGAACCTGACGTTCGCGGGGCTGCACCAGCTGCTGCGTCCGGTGCTGGCGGAGACCGCGCGGCTGCCGGGGCGGCAGCGGTCGGCGCTGCTGGGGGCCATGGGCCTGGGGGACGACTTCGGGGGCGGTGGTCTCGGGCCGGCCAAGCCCGACAACGCCCACCTCAGGGAGGCCGAACCCGACGGCGTCGACACTGGACGCGGCGGCCCGCCCGATCGGCTGTTGCTCGGGGTCGCGCTGCTCACGCTGCTGTCGGACCTCGCCCGGCAGTCGCCCGTCCTCGTGGTCGCCGACGACCTTCAGTGGATCGACGCAGGCTCGCTGGAACTGCTCGCCTTCGCCGCCCGGCGCATCGGCGACGAACCCCTCGCCGTGCTGGCCGGAGCCAGGGACCCGGGCGAGGGCGCCCGGGGCGGGGCCACGGCGCCGTTCTCCGGCTTTCCCCTGCTCACGCTCGACCCACTGGACGCGACCGCCGCGGGCCTCCTGCTGGACCGGCAGCCGTATCCGCCGACCGGCAGCCGCCGGTTGCGCATCCTCGACCAGGCCGCCGGAAATCCGCTGGCGCTGATCGAACTGGCCCGGGCGAACGGCGCCTGCGGCGCGGACTCGGCCGGCTCCGCCGACGGGGAGCTCCTGCCGCCCACCGACCGCCTGATGCGGGTCTTCGCCGCCGACCTCGAGGCCCTGCCCGAGGCCACCCGGCAGGCACTGCTCCTGGTCGCGGCGGACGACCGGGCGGTGGCGGGCCGGGTCGAGGCGCTTGCCCCGGCCGAGGCCGCCGGACTGCTGCGGATCACCGGCGGCGGCCGCGGCGGCTGGCGGGCCCGCTTCCGGCATCCGCTGATCAGGTCCGCGATCTACCACTCCGTACCACTGGCCGCCCGCCGTCAGGCCCACCGCGACCTCGCCACGCTGCTCGGCGCCGAGCCCGACCGCCGCGCCTGGCATCTGGCCGCCGCCGCGGAGGGGCCGGACGAGGAGATCGCCGCCGCGCTGGAGGAGTCGGCGGCCAGGGCCCGGGAGCGTGGCGGATACACCGCCGCCACCACCGCACTGGAGCGAGCCGCCGAGCTGAGCCCCGGGCGGCGCGACCGGGCCCGCCGCCTGGTGGCCGCGGCGGGTGCCGCGGTGTCCACCGGACAGCCGCACTGGGTGCGGAGGCTCGCCGCGCAGGCCGCCGCGCTCACCGACGACCCGGAGCTGTCGGCCGAGGCATCGCTGCGCGTGGGCCAGGTGCTCACGCTGAGCACCGAGCACGACACCGCGATGTCCTTGCTGCTGCGGGCGGCGGAGGACCCCAAGCTGCGCCGGGTCGCGCTCTCCTCGGCGTCGGTGGCGGGCTTCTACTCGGGCGACGAGGAATACCGCCTCGCCGTACGGGCCCGGGCACACGACGACCCCTGGACGCTCACGGTGACCGACCCCACCGCGCACCGGTCCGAGCGGGTGGCGGCGATCCCGACGCTGGTCGGGCGGGCGGACGGCGACCCCGCCCGGCTCATCTCGCTCGGCGCCATGGCCTGGTTGCTCGACGAGACCGCACTCGCGGTACGGATCTTCGACGACGCCCTCCACCGCTGGCGGCTGGGCGGCTCCCTGCCCATCGGTCTCGGTTGCTCGGCCGGGTGGTCGTACCTGGACCACGGGCGGTGGGCGCAGGCCCGTACCGCCGCCGTGAACACCAACTCCGCGGGTGCCGGGCTGCCGCACCTCGACGCCGCCGCACGGTCGCTCGAGGCCGCCGCGCTCGCGCTGACCGGACGGACCGATGAGGCCCGCGCCGCGGGCTCGGCCGCGCTGTCCCTCGTCGACCCGCACCGCAGCCGCGCCGTCGCCGTCCGGGCCCGGTGGGCGCTGGGCATGGCCGCGGTGGCCGACGGCGACCACATCGGTGCGTACGAGCAGTTCCGCCTGCTGTTCACCGCCGACGGCGACCCCGTCCACTACGCGTGCTCCTACCCGGGGGTCGCCGAACTGGCCGCCGCGGCCGTCCGCACCGGCCACGGCGCCGAGGCCGCCGCCATCGTGGAGCGCACCGCCGACCGGCTCGCCGAGGACCCCTCGCCCCGGATGCGCATCCTGATCCACCGCGCCCGCGCACTGCTCGAACCGTCCCAGGCCGAGCCGCACTTCACCGCGGCCCTCGCCGAACCGGCGGGCGGCCAATGGCCGTTCGAACGTGCGCAGATCCTGCTGGACCACGCCGAATGGCTGCGCCGCCGCCACCGCATCACCGAGGCGCGCCACCAGCTGAACACCGCGCTGGAGACCTTCCGCCGTCTCGGCGCCCCCTCCTGGATCGACCGCACCCAGGCCGAACTGCGCGCCGCCGGTGTCGAATCCGCCCCCGCCGGCCCCGACGCCCTCACCTCGCTGTCCCCGCAGCAGCAGCACATCATCCGCCTGGCCGCGCAGGGCCTGAGCAACCGCGAGATCGGCGAACGGCTCTTCCTCTCTCCCCGCACCGTCGGCTCACACCTCTACCGCAGCTTCCCCAAGCTCGGCGTCACCGCCCGCTCCCAGCTGCGCGACCTGATCGAGGCGTCCGGCCAGTCGTAGTGGCGGTGGCCACGTGCGATCCCGGCGATCGCCACCGGCAGGGCAGCTCCACCGCGATGACCGTCGGCCCGCCGCGCGGGCCGGACACCGTCACCGTTCCATCGAGCGCGGCGACACGGCGGCGTATCCCGAGCAGCCCGAGGTCATGTTCGGGACCATCCGTCTCCCCGGCGCCGGACGCGTCCGCGTCGGATCCGTCCGCGCCGGAACCGCCGGTGGCGGCCTCGGCGCCGCCTCGTCCCTCGTCACGCACCGAGACACACAACCCGCTCGGAGTACGGGCCAGCCGGGCCTCGGCCCGGTCGGAGCCGCTGTGCCCGGCCACGTTCGCCAGCGCCTCCGCCACGACGAAGTACGCGGCCGCCTCGACCGCCGCCGGCGCCCGCGCCCCGTCCTCCAGACCGTCCACCCGCACGGTGACATCGAGCCCGCTGCTCGCGGCGAGCGCCCGTACCGCCCCGGCCAGACCACGGTCGGTGAGGACCGGCGGATGCATGCCACGCACCATATGGCGCAGCTCCGCCAGCGCCTCGTCCGCCAGGTCCTGCGCGTCGTCCAGCATCCTGCGCGCCGCCGTCGGATCCCGGTCGTACGCCCGCTTGGCCAGCCCGATCCGCAGGGACAGGGAGACCAGCCGCGCCTGGGTTCCGTCGTGCAACTCCCGCTCGATACGCCGCAGTTCGGCACCGTGTGCGGCGATGGCACCCGCCCGGGTCTCCACCAGCTCCTCCACCCGCCGGGCCAGCCGGGCCGTGGCCCGCGCCGCGTGCCGCATCCGCCTACCCATACCGACGAGGCTAGAAGACCGGCCGGACCCACACGGGAGAGCGAGCCGCCCCTTCGATGGTGGAGCCCGCTACACCCCAGGCCCCCCGCCCGGGACTCACCGGCATGGACGCATCAGGGTGCGGGTACGGGCCGGGGGAGTCATGGTGGAGGAACCGGTCCGCCCAGAAAGGCACCCGATGACGGATCTCCAGGAAGTGGACCGCATCGCCGCGGCCGACCACCACTTGGCGGTCGTGTCGACAACGCGCGCCGACAGCACGGTCCAGGCATCAGTGGTCAACGCGGGGATCGTCGGCCATCCGGTGTCCGGCGACCAGGTGGTCGCCTTCGTCACCTACGGCCCCGCCAAACTCGCCCATCTGCGGGCGCGTCCGCGGGCCACCGTGGTCTTCCGCGCCGGATGGAACTGGGCCGCGGTCGAGGGCCGCACCGAGATGGCTGGGCCCGACGACCCGTTCCCCGGGATCGACCCCGAGCGCCTGCGGCTGCTGCTGCGCGAGATCTTCACCGCCGCGGGCGGTACCCACGACGACTGGGCGGCCTACGACCGTGTGATGGCCGAGCAGCGCCGCGCCGCGGTCTTCGTCCACCCCGAGCGCGTCTACGGCAACTGATCCCCGTGGCGGCGCCGGGGCCACGGTCCGACCCCGGCACCACCGGGCGGTGGCCGGTCAGAACCTCGGGTCGAGGATCGAGCCCCATGTGAAGACGGCGGACTGCGACAGCCGTTCGCTGTCCTCGAGCCTGATCGTGTCCCACTCGGGGTTGTCGGGGTTCAGAGATGTCTCCTGGCGGTAGAAGCCATCATCCGGGATCAGGCAGTCCTCCCACGTGTACCAGTCCGCGCCCAGGTAGACGTTCAAACGCTTCGCGTCACCCAGCCACTGCTCCCAGTCGTAGTTGCCGGCTGCCAGCTGGACGCGGCGGTCGATGCACGACTTGTCCATGATGGGTGTGGGATGGGCGTCCAGGAACTGCTCCCTGGTGTTGAAGGCCGTCGGGTTGTCCTGGGCGGCCGCCGAAGCGGCGCTCGGTGCGCCGAGGACGGCCACGCCGAACAAGGCCGTGAGAGCCAGATTGATGCGCGAAATGCGTGCCACGATCGTCTCCTCACCGATGGGATCGGGCATCCAGGCTCAGTCACCCCGCTGGGGACCCGTCCCGTCGCCACCGTCACCCGGTGTGACACCGGCGTCGTCAGGAACGGACGCGGCCGTCCCCGTCCACCCTCGTCGAAGGGGTCAGCTCCTGGGAGACCTCTTCGACCTGCCGCAGGATGCGCCGCGCCGTCGAGGCCAAGGGAATCACCGGCTCGCCGTCGGCGGTGAGCTCGACCGGATGGAGACGCAGCCGGGGCGGGCCTTCCCCCAGGGTCACCTCGAACACCGCACTCTCGAACCACGGCCGGTCGAACATCCGCTCCGGTCCGCGACGGGATCAGGCTACGCGGGGCCGGGGGTCGTCCGCCGGGGCGTCGGCCGGGCCGGTCAGTCGTCCGCGCGGAGGATCATGCAGGTGGTGGTCGCGTGGGCGATCAACCTCCCCTGTTCGTCCAGCACCTTGCCCTCGGCGGTGGCGGTGCGGCGACCGGCGTGGAGGACGGTGCCTTCGGCGATGAGGGTCTGCCCGTCGGTGCGGGCGGCGCGGATGTAGTTCACCTTGAGCTCCAGGGTGGTGTAGCCCACCCCGGCCGGGAGAGTGGTGTGAACGGCGCAGCCCATGGCCGAGTCGAGCAGAGTGGCGGCGATACCGCCGTGGACGGTGCCGAGGGGATTGGCGAAGTCGGGGCGGGTGTCGAGGGAGACGACGACGCGTCCGGGGTCCACCTCGTCGAAGCGCATGCCGAGGAGCCGTCCGATGGTGGGAATGTCGGCGGGTCGCTCGGACTGCACCCAGCGCATGAGGTCGAGGCCGGAGAGGGTGGTGAGGTCGGTGGTGGTCACAGGCGTTCCTTGCGATCGTGGTGGCCCGCGCCGTTCGGCAGGGATACGGCGCGGGAACCGGTGGGGCTGTCGGCTGAGGGGGCTGTCGGCCAAAGGCGTTGTCAGCCGAGGGGGTTGTCCTTCGCCCGCAGGGCGGCCAGTACGGGGGCGTACATACGGCTCTTGATGGTGCCGAGGGTGTCACCGGCCTTGCCCGCCTGCGCCGCCGCGAGCTCGACGGCGGTCGACCGGACGGAGTCCTCCGCCACCGCGTGGTCGACGATCCCGGCGGCGAGCGCGTCGTGGCCGCCGTAGCGACGAGCGGTGACCATGGCCTCGTGGGCGGTCCGCGGGCTCAGTCGGCCCTGGATGAGCGCGGACATGCCCGGGGTGAAGGGGATGTTGATGTCCGCCTCGGGCAGACACCAGAAGCCACGGTCGGCGCGCATCACCCGGACGTCATGGGCCAGGGAGAACATCGCGCCCGCCGCGAAGGTGTGCCCCTGCAGCGCGGCCACGGCCACGAGCGGCAGCGACAGCATCCGGGCCAGGAGCC
Organism: Streptomyces sp. MK37H; assembly: GCF_018035285.1. Lineage (NCBI taxonomy): Bacteria > Bacillati > Actinomycetota > Actinomycetes > Kitasatosporales > Streptomycetaceae > Streptomyces > Streptomyces sp. MK37H. The sequence goes on from NZ_JAAAYH010000007.1 coordinate 15,336, forward strand.
CGTGGACGGAGGTGACATAGTCCTGGTGCTGGTCGGCGTGTGCCAACAGCCAGTCCAGGTCAAGGCCGTTGGAGTAGAACTTGCCGGTGGCGGCCGTCACCAGGGCACGCGCCCCTTCGGCCTTCTCCACCTCGTCCAGGGCGCTATTGACAGTGGCGAGCCAGTCGGGGTGGAAACGGTTCTCGCCGTCCCCGAGGTCGAGCACGAAGACGTTGTCCTGGCGGTCCAGCGTGGGCATGGCTGCTCCTTCACACAGGGCTGAGTCGGCCGACGGGTCCGCGCGCCACCCAGTGGCTCGCGGATCACGGCGGTTGGTTCACAGTGGCTTCAGGGTGGTGGCGTGGGTTTCAGGGTGGTGGCGCGTCGCGGTCGCGGGCGGGGTCCGCCAACGAGTCGGCGGTGCGCAGAGCGTGGGCCAGAAGGTCGTGGATCTCGGTGGCGGCCGCCTCCAGCGGGGCGGTGCTCCGCTCGGCCCGGCACATGATGACGGCGCCCTCCACCGCGGCGATGACGAACGCGGCCAGCCGCCTTCCCCGCTCCTCCGACAGACCGTGCCGGACGAACAGGGCGGCCAGCGCCTCCTGCCAGCGGGTGAACACCGTGGCCGCGGAGCGGGCGAGCTGCGGGGCGTCGTCGTTGGTCTCGACGGCCACCGCCACGATGGGACAGCCGGTCCGGAAGTCGCTTTCGACGAGCAGTCCACGCCACAGCGTGAAGAACGCGTCGACCGCCTCCAGCGGGTCATCGGCCCGCGCACCGGTCTCGATCAGCCCGGCGATGAAGTCACCGGCGAGCGCCACCGCCTCGTCGATCAACTGCGCCCGCCCGCCCGGGAAATGGTGGTAGACCGAGCCACGCGGGGCTCCGCTGTGCGCGAGCACCCGGTCGATGCTCGTGGCGCTCGCACCGTACTCACGCAGCAGCGCAGCGGCACTCAGCACCATCCGCTCGCGGCTGTCGCTCTTGCGCCGGACCATGCCACCCACCACCTCCCTTACGTGTGGGTAACTTATGCTCCATGACATAGAACATGCAAGAGCTGTCGGCGAACACGCCCGGCCGTTGTCCGTCGCTATGGCACCCGCGCTGTCCACTCTCCGCTGCTGTACTTCGTAAGGGCGAGCTCTTCGGCGCGTGCCATCTCCTCGTCGGTGACGTGCCCCTGGGCGAGGCCGTAGCGGGCGCGGAAGGAGGCGAGCATGCGGTCGATGATCTCGGCTCGGGGCAGGCCGGTCTGGCGGCGTAGTGGGTCGACGCGTTTCTTGGCGCTCTCGGTGCCCTTGTCGGACAGCTTCTCCTTGCCGATGCGCAGCACGTCGAGCATCTTGTCGGCGTCGATGTCGTACGCCATCGTCACGTGGTGCAGTACCGCGCCGCCGCCACTGGCCAGGCGCTTCTGTGCGGCACCGGCGATCTTGCCCTCTTCGGAGGCGATGTCGTTGAGGGGCTGGTACCAGGCCTTGATGCCCATGTCGCCGAGCGCGGTCAGGACCCAGTCGTCGAGGTAGGCGTAGGAATCGGCGAACGACAGGCCGGAGACGAGGGAGGCCGGTACCGAAAGGGAGTAGGTGATGGTGTTCTCGGCCTCCACGAACATGGCTCCGCCACCGGAGATGCGCCGCACCACCGTGACTCCGTGACGGGCCGCACCCGCGGGGTCCACCTCATTGCGGAGGGACTGGAAGCTGCCGATGATGACGGCCGGGCGGCCCCACTCCCACACCCGCAGTGTGGGCGGCCGCCGTCCGGCGGCGACCTCGCCGGTCAGCACCTCGTCCAGGGCCATGTGCAGCGCGGGGTCCTGCGGCCCGTCGTGGATCAGCTGCCAGTCGTAGTCCGTCCAGTCGGTGGCACGGGCCAGCGCCCGCCGCACCGCGATGCCGACGGCCTCGGGGGAGAAGCCGAACATCACGGTATCGGCCGGCAGCCCCGCCTTGACGCGGGCGGCGAGCGCCTGTGCGTCGGCGTCGGCGGGCGCGCCCTCCAGGGCCCGGTCGATGGCGTGCAGCGCCTCGTCCGGTTCCAGGAAGAAGTCGCCCGCCACCCGCACCCCGCGCAGCGCGCCGTCGTGGACCTCCAGATCCACGACGACCAGCTTGCCGCCCGGCACCTTGTACTCACCGTGCATGCCCTGCACCGCCTCCTGTTTCCGCCCCGGCGCTCCGGATCATTATCCCGCGCCAATGGCCGGATCCCGCGCAGTGACCGGCTTCAGGCCACAGCGCGGGAGAGGGGGCGGGGTCAGGCTCCGGCGGTCGAGCCCGGGCGGACGATCATGAGGATGGTCACCGTCACCCACAGCAGGTTGAACACGCCCGTGAACATGGCCAGTTGGACGGTGTCGGACCGCTCCAGGGCCTTGCTCGCACCGAGGCTGTCGAGGAGTTCGCCCTGGCGGGGCAGGACGAAGGCGACCAGGACACCGGCGGCCGCGGCCGTCAGGGCGATGGAGGCGGTGAGCCAGCCGCTGTCGAGGACGCCCATCACGGCGGCCGTGGCGAAGCCGAAGACGGGCACGGCCAGGCCCATCTTGGCGTAGACGCGGCAGATGCGGTGCAGCAGCCGGACCGTGCCCAGGTCCGCCTGGCCCTCGGCGGCGGACGCGTGGGCGTTGCGGGCCGCGGGCGGGAACATGCTGGCCGCTACGGTGACGGGTCCGATCGCGACAATGGCGGCCAGGACGTGCAGGGAGAGCAGGATCTTGGTCATCGGGTGGTGTCCGGCTCCCTTTCGAACGTGGCAGGCACCAGCGTCTCCTTCCGAGCGTGGGGCGGGTGGTGCCCGCCCCACGCTAGGGAGCCGGGAGAAGATCACCCAGGGGCTGAAATGACAGAAGCCAACGGATTCTCGCCAGGCCGGGCCCGACAGCGGCGTCTCATCCCTCGACGTACTGCGCCACCCCGTGTCCGAACGACCAGTCGGCCGACTCGTTCTCGGTCAGGGTGATGAACACGTTCCGCGGCTCGGTCCCCGCGTACTCCTCGGCGAGCTCGGCGATCCGCCGGTACAGCGCCTGCTTCTGTGCCGGTGTGCGCCCCGAGCGCATCGTGAGGGCGACGTAGACGATGCCGTCGTCGCGCGGCACCCCGGGGTAGTCGTCGTAACGCAGCATGCCGCCGGTGCCGTCATGGCTGGTCAGCACCTGGAACCGGTCGTTGGGCGGGAAGTCGATGGTTTCCACCAGCGCGTCGTGCACGGCACGGCCGAGCGCGTCGAGCCGGTCGGCGTCGGCCCGCAGTGCGTCAATGCGGACGAAGGGCATGTCGGGGCTCTCTTTCGCGCGAGGGGTGAGGGGTCGTGGGCTCAGCGGACATGGGCGGTGAGCAGGCCGAGCGCCCCGTCCATCGCCCGGGCGTACACCTCGGCCGAGTCGGCGGCGCGGGCCAGCACGTAGCCGCCCTGCAACACCGCGACCAGCGCGGTGGCCGTGGCCACCGGGTCGAGCCCGGTGTCGAGCTCGCCGCTCGCCCGGCCCTCCGCGAGCAGCCCGGCCAGCCGGTCGGTGAGCCAGGCGAAGGTCTCCTCGACCGGACGGCGCAGCTCCGGATCCGCCATCACATCGGGGTCCTGGGTGAGACGGCCGACCGGGCACCCCTTCAGGGCGTCCCGCTCCCGCCGCAGATAGGCGGTGATCCGCCCGACCACGGTGCCGGAGCCGCCGAACTCGGCCTCCGCTCTGCCCCTCAGCTCCTCGGCGCTGCGGCTGATCGCGGCGAGCGCCAGGTCGGGCTTGCCGCGGAAGTGGTGGTACATGCTGCCCTGGCCCGCTCCGGAGCGCTCCTGGATCGCCTTCGGGCTCGTGCCCACGTAGCCGCGCTCCCACAGCAGCTCACGGGTGCTTGCGATGAGTCGTTCCCGGGTGTCCATGGACGTGACCCTACATACTAGTAGGTACAAAAGGAAACGCGCGGACCGCCCCCTCGGTGAGAAGATCCCCCCGTACTGCGCGCGCTGGTTCGGACGGTGGAAGGTGACGATGTACGCGATACCCCTGGGCGAGGACGGCGCGGAGCTGCGCCCGCTGGAGCCGTGGCAGGCCGAGGAGTTCCTCGCCCACATGGACCGGGGTCGGGAGTTCATCGGGCGGCACATCGCGCTGGCGGACGCCGTGGCCGACCTGGAGTCGGCCCGGGCGTTCCTCCAGGGGTACGCGGACAAGGCGGCGGCCGACGCGGGGCGGATCCACGGCATCTGGACGGACGGCAAGCTGGTCGGCGGAGTCCTCTTCCGCACGATGGACGTCAAACAGCGCACCGCGGAGGCGGGTTGCTGGCTGGAGCCGTCGGCGGTGGGCAGGGGACTGGTGACCCGCGCCACGCGCGTGATCATCGACTGGGCCGTCGAGGAGCGGGGCATCCACCGCGTGGAGTGGTGGGCGGCGGCGGCGAACGAGGCCAGCATCGCCGTGGCCCGGCGGCTGGGGATGACCAAGGACGGTGTGCTGCGGGAGGGCCGTCTGCACCGGGGCAAGCGGCATGACATGGAGATCTGGTCGGTGCTCGCACCGGAGTGGCGGGCGGGCCGGCAGCCCTCCTGATGGGAACCTGGACCGACGCCTTCGTCGCGCCCGCCAGGCCGGACCTGCTTCCGCCGGACTCCTTCGGCCGCCTCGTGGTGGACCTGGCCCGGGAGCGTGTGGTCCGTACGCCGTGGTGGCTTCTGGCGGGCAGGCTCTGTGTCAACGCGAGCCTCAACTGGGTCAGCGTCAGCGGACAGGCGCGCTATGACCGGCCCGCCCCGGGGACGTCGCTGCGCACCGAGCGGCATCCCCAGTGGCAGGAGGACGACGACCCGCCGCCCTGGGGCGATTCCCATGAGGAGGCCAGGCTGCTCGCCACCGGTGAGTCGATACGCCATGTCCTCCCGGCCCTCCGGGCGGCTCCCTACGGCCGGGAGGACATCGCGGTCGTCTTTCCCTGCCTGGACTTCCGCCACCGAGGGGTCTCCGACTTCCTGATCTGCGAGGACCACCGCACCATGCTGGTGTGCTTCGCGCTCGCCCGTCCGCAGATCCGCCCCCTCGCCACGGACGACACGGCGGAGGCCGGCGGGGAGGTGCATCCGGTGCGGACCTGTGTGGTCCACACCTACAAACTCGCCCGCCGGATCGGTCCGGCCTCGGCCATCACCGCCATCGCCGCCCGCCACTTCGGCCCCGACCTGGTCACCGGCAGAACCTGGGGCTGACGGCCGTGCACGACATGGTCAGTGGCGGCGGGCCACGGTGATGATCTCCGGGCTGGTGTCCGTCAGCGGCCCGCGATCCCAGTCCCCGTACTGCTCCGCCACGGCCAGCCCCGCCTCGTCCAGGAATCCCGCCAGCGCCTCCGGGCCGAGGAACCGCAGGGTGCTGCGGCTCAGCAGGGGCCGCTCCCAGCCCGCACCGGTGTAGGTGTGCGTGGCCGTGACGAGATCGCCCCGCACCGGCGTCTCCACCTCGCACACGCAACGCACCACGGCCCCGGTGGCGTCCACCACCTGGCCCGAATACCGCACATCCCAGTCCTCCCACTCCCGCACCAGCGGATTGCGGGTCTCGAAGACGAAGCGGCCATCGTCGGTCAGCGCCGTGGCGATCGCGGCCAGCGCACCGCGCAACTCCTCGTCTCCGAGCAGCGTCTGGAAGGCGTGGCCGGTCATCACCACTAGCTCGAACTCACGGTGCCACCCCGGCGCCAAGGCCAGGTCGCCGAGCACCCACTCCGCATCCGGGCACTCGCGCGCCACCTCCAGCATCCCCACCGCGGGATCCAGCCCGCACAGCCGCCCCTCGTGCCCGTCCTCCCGCGCCCCGCGCAACAGCGCGCCCGTGCCGCACCCCACGTCCAGGACGGAGCGGGCGGACATCACGAGGGGCAGATAGAACCTGAAGTCCCCGCGCTCGTCCCAGGGGCAGAACAGGTCGTACAGCGCGGCCAGCCGGCGCTCGGAGAACTGCGTGTCCACCATGGCCGTCACAGTGCCCTCGGGGCGGCGGGCGCGCAAGGCATGGCCCCGGCCGATGGCGCCGTGGACCAGCCGTCATAGGATCGGAAGGGGTCTTTGTCGTCTCCGGGAGCCTTCGATGTCCGACCCGACGCCTGACTCGTCCGAGCCGATGCCTGATTCGTCCGGTCCGGCGTCTACCCCGTCCGGCCCGAGCCCCGAATCGCTCGACCAGCGGCTGGCCTCCATCGCGCGCCATCCGTTCCGCGCGAAGTTCCATCTGCGCGGTCGCGATCGGGCCACGGCCGAGCTGAGCGGACCGTCGACGTTGCGCTGGCACGCCTACGACCTGATCGCCAAGCGGCTGGCCCCCGCCGAACCCTACAAGGACGGCAAGCAGACGCCCTATCGAGGCCACCCCGTGTTCGTCGCCCAGCACGCGACCGCCACCTGCTGCCGTACCTGTCTTCAGCGCTGGCACGAGATCCCCAAGGGGCGGGAGCTGAGCCGCGCGGAGCGGGCCTATGTGGTCGATGTGATCTGCCGTTGGATCGAGCGCGAGGTGGCGGGAGCACGGACCAGGCCAGGTCCATAAGGTTTTTGCCATCGACGGAGCCGGACAGTAAACCTCTCCGGGTCCGATCGCGTCTAGATCGGCAACGGGCGCACAGCACCGGTGACACTGACGGGGCCGGTTTCCCGGCTCCTATACACGCCGTGTATACATAGGGTGCATACACCCCATGTATGCACTCGGTGTATAGAGGAGTGCGCTCCTGGGAACAACAGACGGAAAGGCATCCATGTACGGCAAGGCATTCGCCCCTGAGTACCAGGGCTCCCTCACCACCCTGTCCGTGAACTCGTCCCTGGTCGAGGTGCTGGCGGCGGGCACCGAGCAGTTGCGGGCGGCCGAGCGGGGCGGCTCCCCTGGCGAGGCGGCCCGAGCGGGGCTCGCGGTCGCCGAGGCACACCGGAGGCTGGGGCAGGTGGGCGAGGCCGACCGCGAGTGGAAGGCCAGCTACCGGGCGGCCCGTGCGGCGGGGGACCTCGGCGCGATGGCATGGGCGCTGTGGAGCGGAGGCACCCTCGCCCGGCAGCGGGGCGCGCTTGCGCTGGCGTGGCGGCTGCTCGGCCTCGCGGCCGACCTCGGCGAGCGTGGCGGGGACATCGTCGTCCGTGGCTACTCACTGGCCGGGATGGCGGAGACCGGCCGTATCCAGGGCGACTACGACGCCGTGGGCGCCCTGCACGAGCAACTCCTGGCCGAGGCACGCAAACGCGGCGAGGCGCGCCACACCGTATGGGCGCTCGAGGGCATCGCCCAGATGCACCGCAACACCGGGTCGTACGACTCGGCCTACGCGATGTTCGAGGAGGCCGCGGAGATAGCCGCGAAGGCCGAGGACCGGCGCGGACACGCCTGGGCGCTGCGGGGCATGGCCGACATCGTCTCCGTACGCGACGGGGACGTGGAGCGCGCGCTGGAGCTGCTCTCCGAGGCCGAACTGACCTGCCGCGAGATGAACCTGGTGAGCGCGCTGGCCTACAACCACAAGATGCGCGGCAATGTGCTCTACCGCGCGGGCCGTTACGAGGCGGCCCGCGCGATGTACCAGCAGGCCCTGGACGAGTTCCGCGAGATGAGCGAGCCGCGCGGCGAGGGTCTCGCCCGGCTCGGGCTCATCAAGTCCCTGGCCCGGCTGGGCCGCGACCGTGCCGAAACCGCCGATGACCTGTCCGAACTGGCCGGTGTGCTGGAGCGGATCGGGCTGCGGCACGCCCGCCGGATGGTGGACCGGGCCCGCGAGGAGTTCGGCCTCACGGAGGTCCTGGAGGTGGCGCTGTGACGACGGCGTTCCCCGAGCTCCTCGGAGCGGACGAGACCACCGCCACCGCGGGCGAAATCCTCGGCCGCTGCCGGGAGTTGGTGCGCCCCGCGCTGGCCGGCACGGTCGGGCGGCTGCACCCATGGGTGGCCGAGATGGCCGCGTACTCCTTCGGCTGGTGCGATGTGGGCGGTACGCCCGCCGAGGGATCGGGCGGCAAGGGGGTGCGGCAGGCCCTGGCCGTGCTGTGCGCGGAGGCGGCCGGGGCATCCGGTGAGGCGGCGGTCGCCGGGGCGGTGGCGGTGGAGCTGGTGCACACCTTCTCGCTGCTGCACGACGACATCATGGACGGCGACCAGACCCGCCGCACCCGCCCCACCGTGTGGAAGGCGTACGGGACCGGCCCGGCCGTGCTCGCCGGTGACGCCCTGTTCGCGCTGGCCGTGGAGGCGCTGGCCGGCGTGGACGGCGCCGGAGCCGCGGCCGCGGTGCGGCAGCTGAGCGCGGCGCTGGGTGACCTTGTCCGCGGCCAGGCGGACGACCTGCTCTTCGAGTCGCGCCCCTGGACGGGACCCGAGGCGGTGGGGCCGGAGGAGTACCGCACGATGGCCGAGCACAAGACGGGCGCGCTGCTCGGCTGCGCCGCCGCCCTGGGTGCCGCGCTCGCCGGGGCGCCGGAGCCCACCGTGGCCGCCCTGGACCGGGCCGGGCGGCACATGGGCGTGGCGTTCCAGGTGGTGGACGATCTGCTGGGCATCTGGGGCGATCCCGCGGTCACCGGCAAACCCGTCCACCGCGATCTGCGGCAGCGCAAGAAGACCTTCCCCGTGCTCGCCGCGCTGAGCGCCCGCGGCCCCGGCGCCCCGGCCGCCGAGCGGCTGGCCACGCTGCTGGAGGAGTCCCCGGACACCCAGGACGACGCCACCACGCGCCGGGCGGCCGCCCTGATCGAGCAGGCCGGTGGCCGCTCCGCGGCCCTGGCGGAGGCCGACCGCCACATCGCGGCCGTGGAGACATGCCTGGAGAGCCTGCCGCTCGTGCCCCGCGCGAGCGCGGAACTGCGCACCCTGCTGGGCTTCCTCGTACGGCGTGACATCTGATCCGCGGAGCGCTTACCGCCGCGTGGTCAGCGGCGGTCGCGCACCGCGTCCAGCCGGTCGCGGACCCACAGCTCCACATCGCCCACATGCCGGCCGGCCGCGGTGAACGCCGCCAGGCTGTCATGGGCGCGGAGCGCGGTGTAGATGTCCATGTGCTGCTGGTGAGTCCAGGACAGCACATCGGACTTGACCAGGGCGCGCCAGATGCGGGCCCGGGCGGTGCGCTGGGTGACCGAGTCGGCCAGCGAGGCGAGGGTGCGGTTGCCGGACGCGGCGACGATGTCGGCGTGGAAGGCGATGTCCTCGTGGACCAGCTCCTCCGGGTCCTGCAGACCGCGCATTCGCTCGATCCGCTCCTGGAGCCGGTCGAGGGTGGCCTCGTCGATGCGGGTCGCGGCCAGCGCGGTGGCGCCCGGCTCCAGGACCTTGCGGCACTCCAGCATCTCGTTCAGACCGGTGTCCTGGGCCAGGTCCAGGAAGCTGCCGAGGGCGCGCAGCAGCCGGTCAGGGCGCAGATCGGTGACGAAGGTGCCGTCGCCGCGGCGTACGTCCAGGACCCCGGCCATCGCCAGGGCGCGGACCGCCTCCCGCAGCGATGGACGGGAGAGTTCGAGCTCGCTCGCCAGCACCGCCTCCGGCGGCAGACGGTGGCCGGGCGTGAACTCACCGCTCTCGATGCGCTTGCGCAACCGGCCGATGGCTATGTCGACGACACTGCTCCCGGCGGCGGGGACACCGCCGCCGGGGCCGGAGCGGTCTGGATTGGTGGGCATGGCGACCAGGATGCCACTCAGCCGCGGTGGCTCCAGACCGGTCCGCCGGGGTAGCGGTAGGTCTCCAGGGTCTCCCGCCGGATCCGGGCGCTGTAGCCGGGTGCCTCGGGGACGAGATAGCGCGAGCCACGGATGCGGACCGGGTCGTGGAAGTGTTCGTGGAGATGGTCGACGTACTCGATGACACGGTCGTCCATGGAGCCGCTGACGGCCACATAGTCGAAGATCGACAGATGCTGGACCAGCTCGCACAGGCCGACCCCGCCGGCGTGCGGGCACACCGGCACGTCGTACGCGGCGGCCAGCAGCAGAACGGCCACCGCCTCGTTGACACCGGCCAGGCGGCAGGCGTCGATCTGGCAGACGCCGATCGCGTCGGCCGCGAGGAACTGCTTGAACATCACCGCGTTGTGGGCGTGTTCGCCGGTGGCCACCCGGATCGGACCGATCCGCCGGGCGATGGCCGCGTGTCCGAGGATGTCATCGGGGCTGGTGGGCTCCTCGAACCACCAGACGTCGAACTCCCGGAGCGCCTCGGCCCAGGAGACCGCCTCCGCCACGCCCAGGGTCTGATTGGCGTCGATCATCAGCCGGCGGTCCGGCCCGATGACACCACGGGCGATACGGCAGCGCCGGATGTCGTCCTCCAGATCGGCGCCCACCTTCAGCTTCACCGAGTTCCAGCCCTGGTCCACGGCCTCCTGGCAGAGCCGGGCCAGCTTGGCGTCGTCGTATCCGAGCCAGCCCGCGCTGGTGGTGTACGCGGGGTATCCGTGCTCGCGGACGTACGCCTCCCGCTCGGCGCGGCCCCCGGCGCGGGATTCGAGCATCTTCAGGGCGGCCTCGGGGGTGAGCGCGTCCTTGAGGTAGCGCCAGTCCACCAGGTCGACCACCTGCTGGGGGGAGAGGTCGGCGAGGAGCTTCCACACGGGTTTGCCCGCCCGCCGGGCGGCGAGGTCCCAGGCCGCGTTGATGACTGCGGCGCTGCCCAGGTGGATGGCGCCCTTGTCCGGGCCGAGCCAGCGCAACTGGCTGTCACCCAGCAAATGGCGTGAGAAGGCGCCCAGATCGCCGGTGATCTCCTCCACGGACAGGCCGATGGCCCGCTCCCCGATGGCGCGCGCCGCCTGCACCGCCAGATCGTTGCCACGGCCGATGGTGAAGGTGAAGCCATGGCCCTCCAGGGGTTCGGCGCCGGGTGCGGACCCCGCCGCGCCCTGGCCGGAGGGGGCGTCATCGGCGGTCTTGAGCACCACGTATGCCGCCGAGTAGTCCGGTGCCTCGTTCATGGCGTCGGAGCCGTCGAGGTGCTGGGAGGTCGGGAAGCGGACATCGATGGTCTCGACGTCGACGACGCGAAGGGTCATGGCACGCGCTCCTGTGGGCAAAGGGCGAGGGAAAGCGAGCAACGCTGACCAACATGTCAGATGTCTGCTGTGGTCGCCAAGGGTCATCTGGAGGAAAACTCGTGGTTGTTGAGACCTTGTCAAAGGCTGTAGGTGACACCTACGTTCCACGGGTCAGATGTTTCCGCGAGACAGTGTGGTCCGCAGGGAGGCCCGATGAACCCGGCCACCACCATGGAGAACACCCGCCGGAAGGTGTCCAGGCGCCTGCTCCCCCCACTCTTCGTGATGTTCGTGCTGAGCTTCCTGGACCGTACGAACGTCGCCCTGGTCAAGTCCCATCTCGCCGATGACGCCGGGATCGACGCCACCGCGTTCGGGCTCGGCGCCGGTGTCTTCTTCATCGGCTACGCCCTGCTGGGCGTGCCCTCCAACCTGGTGCTGCACCGCTTCGGCGCCCGCCGGTGGCTGGCCGCGCTGATGTTCGTCTGGGGGCTGCTGTCCTGTGCGATGGCGCTGGTGTCCAATCCCACCGGTTTCTATGTGCTGCGGTTTCTGCTGGGCGCCGCGGAGGCCGGGTTCTTCCCCGGTGTCATCCTCTACATCACCTACTGGTTCCCGGCCGCCGACCGCGGAAAGGCCACCGGGATGTTCCAGGCGGCCGTGGCGGTCGCCAGCATCATCGGCAACCCCCTCGGCGGCAGCCTCATCGGGCTGCACGGCATCGCCGGCCTGGAGGGCTGGCAGTGGATGTTCCTCCTGGAGGGCGCCCCGACCGTGGTCCTGGCGCTCGCCGTACCGTGGCTGCTCACCGACCGTCCCGAACAGGCACGCTGGCTGAGCGCCGAGGAGAAGGACCTGCTCGCCCGGCGCATCGAGGCGGACCGCCCCGGCGAGGACGCCAAACCGCCGCGCCGGGCCCGCGAGACCCTCCGCGACAGCCGGGTGCTGCGGCTGATGTTCGTGTACTTCGCCATCCAGATCGGCGTCTACGGCGTGACGTTCTGGCTCCCCGCGCTGGTCGGCCGGATCGACGGGCTGGGCGATGTGGGCATCGGCTTCGTCTCGGCACTGCCGTGGGTGTGCGCGTTGCTGGGTGTGCTGGTGCTGCCGTGGATGTCGGACCGCAGCGGCGACCGGCGCGGTCCGCTGCGGCTCGCCCTCGTGCTGACCGTCGTCGGTCTGCTCGGCGGGGTGCTGCTGCCCCCGGTCCCCGCCATCGCCGCCCTGTGCGTGGCCGCCTTCGGATTCCTGGGCGCGCAACCGGTGTTCTGGACCGTGCCACCGACCATCCTGTCCGGCGCCCATATGGCCGGGACCATCGCGCTGATCTCCGGTTTCGGCAACCTCGGCGGTTTCCTGGGCCCGTATCTGATGGGCGTCGCGGAGTCGGCGACCGGCTCGGGCGCCACGGGTCTCTACGCCATCGCCGCCATCGTGGCGGCCGGTGTGTGCGCGGCGACCACCCTCCGCTGGGTAGGAGCACCGACCACACCGTCACGAGAGGAGAGGACGACAGATGACACGCATCGTGCGCTTCGTCGATGAGGCCGGGACGGTCCGGACCGGAGTGGCCGACGACGCCGGCGGGATCCGGGCCTTCCCCGGTGCGCCGCTCATCGCCGAGTTGCTGCGGCTGCCCACGTTGGAGCTGCGGGCCCTGGTGGAGAACACCGCCTCCGGCCCGGCGGCCGCCCATGAGCGGAACGTCCTGCCGCTGCCGCCGCTGGACGGGCTGATGGAGCTGTGGGCGGCGGGGGTGACGTATGAACGCTCGCGCGAGGCCAGGGTGGAGGAGAGCACCGAGCAGTCGGTGTACGAGCGGATCTACGACGCCGAGCGCCCTGAGCTGTTCTTCAAATCGCCGCCGTGGCGGGTGGTGACGGACGGCGAGCCGATCGCCGTACGGGACGACTCCGAGCTGAACGTCCCCGAGCCCGAACTGGCGCTGGTCCTCAACCGGTATGGCGAGACCGTCGGCTATCTGGTCGCCGACGACGTGAGCTCACGGTCCATCGAGGGCGAGAACCCGCTCTACCTCCCGCAGGCCAAGATCTACGCCGGAAGCGCCGCCGTGTCCTCGGCCATCGTGCCCGCCTGGGAGATCGACGCACCCGACGCGCTGGACATCACCATGGCGGTGTGGCGTGACGGTGAGGCGGCGTACCAGGCGGCCACCTCAACCGCCGCGTTCCACCGCACCCCGCAGGGGCTGGTGGACCACCTGTGGCGCTCCCAGCCCTTCCCCGACGGCGCCGTGCTGTCCACCGGCACCGGCATCGTGCCCGCGCTCGATTTCACCCTGCGCGCCGGGGACGTGGTGGAGATCTCCATCGAGGGGGTCGGCGTCCTGCGCAACCCGGTACGGGCCCATCAGTCCGAACTGGACTGGCTGGTGGAGGCCATCGCCGAGCCGCTTACCCGCCGTGCCCACCGCAGCCGCTTTCCGGAGTGACCCGGGAAGTGACCCGGGAAGTGACCCGGGAGTGGCCCTGCGGACAGGCCCGGGCCTCAGCGCTCCAGTGAAGCCGCGTCGCCCATGACGACGACGGGCCCGCGGTCGGGGTCCAGCGCCCGGAGCAGCTCCTCCATGGCGCCCTCCGCGAGGCTGACACAGCCGCGTGTGGGGCCGCCGTGGTCGATGTGCAGCCAGATGCCGCCGCCCCGGTCCGGGCCGAGGGGGCGGGTCCGGTCCAGGGGAGAGGTACCGGGCCGGCGGTTGTAGTCGATGGCGATCACGTAGTCGAACGAGCCGGACAGGGGTTCGCCTTCGAAGCCTGTACCGCTCGCGGTGAAACGGGCCGACCGGTCGTAGGGCAGCCGGGTGCCGGGGTCGGGGAGCCGTCCGCCGGCGTCCGTGAGGGTGTGGACGCCGATGGGGGAGCGCAGATCGCCTTCCCGGTGGTCGTCGGTCCAGCCGTGGAGCGCGTTGTGCGCCGCCCGGCTCGCCCCGGCCCGCCACCCGGCCCCGGTGTGCTCGTACAGGACCGCCGTGGACACCGGTGAATTCCGGTCGTGGCCCGTCACCACCAGCACCTGCCGGGACCGGCGCGGCACCTCGGCCCAGGTCCTGGGCCCGAGCCCCGGTGGCCGGGAGGGTGCCGGACACGGTGTGCGTCGTGGTGCGCCACGCGATGTGCCACGTGGTGTGCGCATGGTCATGGGCCGGCCCCCGGTCTGGACGGAGAGCAACGCGTCAGGCCAAGTGTCGCGCGACGGCTCGAATGATGTCGCCGTTGCCGTTGTTCGGCGACGGCCGTTGACCTGCGGTGTCGTCGCCGAAGCGGCCATGGGCGTATCACCGGGGCCGTCAGTAGAACGCTTGCTCGATTACGCGGGTACGCTGCACATATGGGTGCGTATCTCCAGGGCTCGCTCTTCGACCAGACCGATGACATCGGTCTCGGTTCGCTGCGCGGGACGCACCGGGCCGAGCTCGGGTCCGGGGCCTGGATCGATCTGCTGCCCGGGTGGCTGAGGGGAGCGGACGACCTGTTCGCCCAGCTCGTCGCCGAGGTCCCCTGGAAGGCCGAGCGGCGGCACATGTACGAGCAGGTGGTGGACGTCCCACGGCTGCTCGCCTACTACAACGCCGAGGACCCGCTGCCGCACCCCGTCCTGGCCGAGGCCCGGGAGGCGCTCTCCACGTACTACGCCACCGAACTGGGGGAGCCCTTCACCACGGCCGGGCTGTGCTACTACCGCGACGGCCGGGACAGCGTGGCCTGGCACGGCGACCGCATAGGCCGCGGCAGGACCGAGGACACCATGGTGGCCATCCTGTCCGTGGGCACGCCCCGGGACCTGCTGCTGCGCCCGCGTGGCGGTGGCAAGGCCATGCGGCGGCCGCTCGGCCACGGCGACCTGCTGGTGATGGGCGGCTCCTGCCAGCGGACGTGGGAACATGCCATCCCCAAATCCTCCCGCGCCACCGGCCCACGCATCAGCATCCAGTTCCGCCCCAGTGGCGTGGGGTGACACCCGCCGACCACCCCGGTGCGGTCCGGGGGTCTCAGGAGACGGCTGGATTTTGGTACAGACCATTGACATATATGTTCGGGGGCGGTGTCATGGGGCCCGTCAGCTCTTGAGAGCGCCTCGGGTGGATGTCGCCATCCGGGGCCGGACCTCGGAGAGTTCCCCGTGAATGGACGTCCCAGAGGTTGTCATGATCTTGACAACCTCTTTGCTCCTTCAGGCCGCGGCCGCGAAGGGCCTGAGCGGATTGAGCCCCGGTCCGCCGTGGCAGGGCCACGGCGCATGACCTCTAGTGGATTCACCAGTTTTCCGTAGCACCTTTCCCGCCGCGCTATCACGCGGCACCTTCCCACGGGCCTCTCGCCCCAAGGGCGGCGGCGCGTCGCCCGTGCGTCGCCACGCCCGATGACTGCCCGACATCCCCGTGCGTCGTCGGCGCGGTGGCATCCGAATGTTCCGCCACGAAAGAGAGATGAGACATGCCCATAAGACGTGCCCTCGTGGCCACGGCCGCGACGGCGGCGGCCGGTATATCGGCGCTTGCGCTTCCCCCTTCGGCCGCTGACGCGGCCTCCGGCACGGCACAGGATCCGTCGTCGGTCCAGGCGCCGGCGGCCGGCTTCGTGGTGAGCCGGGCCCAGTACCAGCGGATGTTCCCGAACAAGAACGCGTTTTACACGTATGACGCGCTGGTCAGCGCGATGAACCGGTTCCCCGGCTTTGCCAGGACCGGTACCGATACGGTCAAGAAGCAGGAGGCGGCGGCCTTTCTGGCCAATGTCAGCCATGAGACCGGTGGCCTCCGCTACATCGTGGAGCAGGACATCTCCAACTACCCGAAGTACTGCGACACGACGCGCCCCTACGGATGTCCGGCGGGCAAGGCCGCGTACTTCGGACGCGGGCCGATTCAGCTGAGCTGGAACTTCAACTACAAGGCGGCGGGCGACGCGCTGGGCGTCAATCTGCTCAAAGAACCGGGCCTGGTGCGGACGGACGCCGTCATCTCCTGGAAGACCGCGCTCTGGTACTGGACCACCCAGTCCGGGCCCGGCTCCATGCCCGCACACAAGGCCATGACCACCGGTGCCGGATTCGGGCAGACCATACGCGCCATCAATGGCGCGCTGGAGTGCAACGGGGCCAACCCCGCGCAGATGCAGGACCGGGTCAACCTCTACAAGAAGTTCACCAGCCTCCTCGGCGTCGCGCCCGGCGCCAATCTGACCTGCTGAGAGCGCCCTTCCCACGGAGGAGTCATGCGCAGAATTCTGATCGGCCTGGCCACCGCGGCACTGGTGGTGCTGGCGGCCCTGCTGCCGACCGCGGGGACGAGTGCGGCCACGAGCGTGGCGATGCCGACCGGCGACGCGCCCGCCGCGGCAATGAAGGCCGGTACGGCCACTCCCGCCAAGGCGAACGAGGCGAACAAGGCGAACAAGGCGAACAAGGCGAACGAGACGGCGAACGCGACCAAGGCGGTCCGCGCCGCCAACCACACGGTCACCTTCGTCAATCACACCGGACGGAAGGTGTGGATCGGCAGCGCCGTCAATGCCGATGGCTCCGAGCAATTCGCCGAACTGCCCATCCTGGAACCCGGACAGTCGGCGTCGGTGACGATCCCCGAGAACGCCGATCCTGGCCACTGGCGTGGAAAGTTCTTCGCCCGTCTGGGATGCACCGGCACCTCGGGCAGCACCTTCCACTGCAAGGTGGGGGACTGCGGTAAGTTCGCCGACCACTGTGAGCTGGGCGAGCAGCCCGTCAGCCTCGCCGAGTTCAATTTCGACACCAAGGACACGCTCGCTCCCTGGTACAACGTGAGCTACGTCAACGCGTTCTCCAACCCCATCACGATCGCCCCCAACAACCCCGCCGGTGGCGGAGGTTGTGGCACCCAGGGCTGCACACAGAACCTGCTGCCGTTCTGCCCGGCCGCCAACCTCACCCGCTGGTCGGACGGTACACCGATGCTGTGCACCAACCCCGACCGGGACGTCAAGACGCCGTACAGCGACGCGATCGCCTCCCGGTGCCCCAAGGCGTACGCCTACTCCAAGCAGGACCAGGAGCCCGGCAACCAGGTGATGCAGAACTGCGGTAAGTGCAGTGGCTTCACCGTGACCTTCAACGCGGGGTCGTGACCATGCGGAGGATGCGACTTCTCGCCGTACTGCTGGCGGTGGTGACCCTGCTGACCGCGGGAAGCCAGACGGGCGCCGGCGCGTCCACCGCCGCGGTGAAGAAGAAGGGCGTCAGCGCCTGGAAGTTCAACGGGGTCACGGCGGCGATGTCCGACGCCAAGGTCGGCTGGTTCTACACCTGGGCCTCGGGCAAGCAGCAGATCCAGCCCCCGGCCGGGGTCGAATTCGTACCCATGATCTGGGGTCCCGGCTCGGTGACCGACGCCGAACTCAACCAGGCCAAGAGCCAGGGCACGACCCTGCTCGGCTTCAATGAACCGGATATGGCGGGCCAGGCCGATATGACCGTCGCCAAGGCGCTCGATCTGTGGCCCCGGCTCCAGTCGACCGGTATGCGGCTCGGCGCGCCCGCGGTGGCCTACGGCGGCGATGTCGCCGGTGGCTGGATCGACCGCTTCATGAAGGGCGCCGCCGACCGCAACTACAAGGTCGATTTCATTCCGCTGCACTGGTACGGCGCCGACTTCGACGCCACCCGCGCGACCGAACAGCTGCGCGGCTATCTCCAGGCCACTCACGACCGCTACAAGAAGCCGATCTGGCTCACCGAATACGCGCTGATCGACTTCTCGAGCGGTACCCCGAGGTATCCGACCCCGGCCCAGCAGGCCGCGTTCGTGAAGAAGTCCACCGCCATGCTGGAAGGCCTGTCCTTCGTCCAACGGTATGCGTGGTTCACGCTCTCCGCGGACCGCGGTGGCACCGGTCTCTACAACGGCGCGACGCCCAACCAGATCGGCACCGCCTATCGCGCGGCCGGCTGAGGCAAGGCCACGCGCGCTCACACCACACCACTCACACGACACCATGACAATCGAAACGAGGTCCTCCGCCATGCGCAAGGCAACGCTGATCGGCCGACTGGCGGTCGGAGCCGCCGCACTGACCGCCGTAGTGACCGTCGCCCCGACGAGCACCGCCGCCACCAGCGACACCCCGCCGCCCGGGCAGAACTGCTGGGCCACGCACTACGGCTACATACCGCCCGGTGCCTACACCGCCAGCGGCGAACTCTTCGACAACAACGCGGACACCGCCGCCACGTCCCTCAGCCGTAGCCCGCAGCTGCCGTTCGGCACCAAGGTGAAGGTCACCAACGTGGCCAACGGCACGTCACTGGTCGTGCGCGTCAACGACCGCGGCACCTTCGGATGGACGCCGTCCGTGCCCAAGTGTCTGGACCTGACCGACGGTGCGTACTCCCGGCTCGGCGGAGTCCTCAATCCCGACTCCGGCCACATCGTCGTCAAGGAAGAAATCGTGAGGTGAAAGGGGCATGTGGTGAAGTGGAGCGCCGGTCCCGGCGCTCCACGTCGGGTCCCCGATACCCCGCTCGCGAAGCGACCGTCGTGCGCCGGAGGCTTCCCTCTTTCCGGGGGCTGTCCGCCGGAAGCGCTACCCACTGACCTCGTAGGCAAGTACTCTCCGTGGCGACACTGGAACGTGACGGGTGATGAAGCGGGGTAGCGGGGGTGCGGGTGATGGCGGAGGCCGGTGACAAGGTCGCCGACCGATATCTGCTCCAGGAGCCCATCGGGAGAGGTGGGATGGGCGTCGTCTGGCGGGCCCACGATGAACTGCTGGACCGCCAGGTCGCGGTGAAGTGTGCCCGTCCGGACGACGACCGCGCGGTGGCGCGCCTGACCAACGAGGCGCGCAACGCCGCACGGCTGCACCATCCGCACATCGTCTCGGTGTTCGACTTCGTGGACGAGGGCGAGATCTGCTGGATCGTCATGGAGTATGTGTCCGGGGGCAGTCTCGCGGACATGGTGCGCGATCGCGTCGCGCTCCCCCCGGAGGAGGCGGCCTCCATCGGCTGCCAGATCGCCGCCGCGCTCGCGAAGTCGCACGCCGAGGGTGTGGTGCACGGCGATGTCACCCCGGAGAACGTCCTGATCACCGAGGACGGGGTCGCCAAGCTGACCGACTTCGGCATCTCCCGGGCGCTGTGGAGCGAGGCCACCATGACCCGGACGGGCGGGGTGCGTGGCAAACCGCCGTATCTGCCGCCCGAGGTGGCCAGGGGAGAGGTGGCCGACCGGAAGTCCGATGTCTTCTCGCTGGGTGCGACCCTCTACGCGGCGATCGAGGGGCGGTCCCCGTACGGCGAGGCATCGCATCCCATGGCCTATGTGGCGCGGGCCATCGAGGGCTATATCGAGAGCCCGCACCGGGCCGGTCCGCTGGTGGACACGCTCACCAAGCTGCTGGATCTGGAGCCGAAGCGGCGCCCCGCCGCCGACCAGGCCGTACGGCTGCTGCGGCGGGTCGCCCCATCGTCCCCGCGGATCGAGGACCTCGAGGACCCGCACGACGGCGACACGCTGGACCGCACCCCCTTCACGATGCGACTGGTGCCGCCGTCCGTCCGAGGGCCGTGGCGCCGCCCGAGCCGCGGGGTGGTCATCACCGCCACCGCGCTGGGCATTGCCGCGGTCCTGGTGGCATGGGCCACCCTCTTCGGCCCCTGGGGTGACGGGCGCTCCGACGAGAGCGGCGGGTCCGGGAAGGACGGCGGGCGTGGCGTCTCCGGTACGGCCGACTCGCCGGCCCGGACGGGCCCGGCCGGCACCATAGGCGACGCGCGGACCGCCGATCCCTGCAAGTTGCTCAACCCCGCCTCGCTCAGCCGCTTCGGTGAGACCGTGCTCGACCCGGACTACGGCGAGATCGATCGATGCGATGTCCTGCTGCAGGGCGAAAGCGGCGATGACATCGCCGACGTCCAGCTCAACTTCAGCGCTGATCCGCCCGAACCGGGTGGCGATGTGCCCACCAGAAGGGTCGGCAATGTCACCGTCGGCGCGTACCAGCGCGATGGGGACGAGTGCCTGCGGAACATCGCGTCCGCCGACCGCAAGCAGATCTGGATCATCACCGAGCGGCTCGACACCCCGGCGCCCGACCCCTGTCAACTGGGCGACGCCGCCACCGACTATGTGGTCAGTGTGCTGGACCGCGGCCAGGTCCCCCGGCGCTCCGGGCAGCCGGTGGCGAGCTCCCTGCTCCGGGGACACGCATGCCGGCTGCTGGACAGCGATGAGCTCAAGCGGGTCGCCGGTGTCCGGGTGGCGGACCGCGACCCGGGCTTCGGGGACTGGCAGTGCGAGTGGACGGACGGCTCGGGCGACGCGGGGGTGAAGGTGGTGTTCAACCGGGACAACCAGTTCACCACGGATGACGGCCGGCCGGCGGTCATCGCCGGCAAGCGGAGCTCGGTGTCGCCGAACGAGTGGGATGACGACTCGTGCCTGGTCCGGATGTTGCACCGCTCGTACCGCAACTCCCTCGGTGACGACACCGTCGAGTTCATGTCGTTGAACGTCTACGGGCCCACGTCCACTGAAAAGCTCTGCAAGACCGCCAAGGCGCTCGCCGCCACGGCCGCGAAGAAACTCCCGGCATCATGACCACAACACCTCCCGGCAGTGACCGCCCTGCCATCGGGCGGGCTCCCGCCACCCGTCGCCCCGCCACCGGACGTCCCGCAGCGGGCGGCCGCCCGCTGCCCGCCGCGCACGGCAGTCTGGCCCGCGGGGTGACGGCGCCGGTGCCGGGCACCGCCTTCGCCCTCGCCCTGACCGGTGGCATGACCCTCGGCCCCGGCGACGGCCGTGAGCTGCTCTTCGGGCGGAACCGCCCCGAGGTGCACGTCTGCGTGGGCGAGGACGACCCCCAGGTCAGCCGCTGCCAGGGCAGACTGACCCATCGCCACGGCCGGTGGTGGGTCGCCAACAACGGCCGGCTGCCGCTCCGCTTCCCGTCCCGGCTGCTCTTCACGGGCGAGGAACCACTGCCCCTCGAGACCGGCTACACCCCGCTGTTCGTCCGGGGCTCGCGCGACCGTGAGCATCTGCTGGAGGTCTTCGTCAGCGGCCCAGAGACCGAGCGGCCGGTGGCCCTGCCCGGGGATGTCACCCGCCCGCCCCGCGTATGGGTGCTCACCGACGAGGAGAAGCTCGCGCTCGTCGTTCTCGGCCAGCGGTATCTGCTCCACGAACCCCGGCCACAGCCCCTCACCTGGAGGCAGACGGCCTCCCAGCTCGCGGAGTTGCGCCCCGGTGAGGGATGGAGTGAGAAGCGCGTGGAGCACCTGGTCAACCGGGTCCGTACGATGCTGTCCCGGGACGGAGTGCCCTGGCTGACCCGCGAGGAGGTCGGCGAACCGGTCGGCAACGCGCTCAACGACCATCTGATCCGCGCCCTGATGATGTCGACCACGCTCGTCCCCCCGGATCTGGCCCTGATCGAGGCCGCCTGACCGCTCAGCGCGTTCTGACCGCTCAGCGCGCCCTGGCCGTTGACCGTTCAGCGCGTGTCCTCACCGTTCAGCGCGTCCTGACCGTTCAGCGCGTGTCCTCGGCGCCCGCCGCCGCGCCGGTCTCCGGGCGCTGGAAGAGCGCGTAGAGCCAGCCCAGGGACGGGATCAGCAGCAGCGCCCCGACCGCGAACACGATCAGCACGGCGGCCAGCACCGAAGGCGGTGCGGCCGCCCGTGCCACGGTGAGGTCCGGGACCAGCATCAGCGGATACTGCGCCACGCCCCAGGCCCAGACGATGAGCGCCACGGCGAGGGCGGCGGCGGCCCGGGCCCAGCCCCACAGCGACCGCATGAGCAGGACCAGCCCGGCCACACCGGTGACGGCCGACAGCACCACCAGGGGCAGGGCGCGATGGGTGAGCCCGTGGAACAGCCGTGGCGCGTCGGCGTGCAGCACGGCGATCCCGACGAGCGCCACGGCACCCGCGGCCATCCCGCTGACCAGGGCGCGTCGCTGGAACGCCCGCACCAGGTCGGGCCCGCCGCCGCGTGCCGCGTCCGCGCACAGATAGACGGCGGCCAGATGGGCGCAGGTCACCACGGCCAGCACACCGCCGAGGAAGGACGCCGGATTGAGCCAGCTGGTGACCGTACTGCCCGCGGCGAGGCCGGGGGGTACGCGCCCGGAGGCCACACCACCGGCGACCGTGCCCAGGAAGAAGGGCGTGACGACCGACGACGTGGCGAAGCAGGCCCCGAACAGCCGCTGCTGCCACAGCTGGGTGCTGGCCTTGCGGAACGCGAACGCGGCACCGCGCGCGATGATGCCGAGCGCCGCCAGGGTCAGCGGCAGATAGAGAGTGGACATCACTGCGGCGAACACCTCGGGGAAGCCGCTCCACAGCATCACCACCACGAAGATCAGCCACACGTGGTTGGCCTCCCAGACCGGTCCGATGGCGTGCTCGATCAGCGCGCGCTGCGGCCGTCCACGACGGCTGCCACCGGCCACCA
This sequence comes from Streptomyces sp. MK37H, assembly GCF_018035285.1. NCBI lineage: Bacteria > Bacillati > Actinomycetota > Actinomycetes > Kitasatosporales > Streptomycetaceae > Streptomyces > Streptomyces sp. MK37H. The sequence goes on from NZ_JAAAYH010000007.1 coordinate 37,772, forward strand.
GATCCCACAGCCCCGCCCCGAAGTCGGCGCCGGCGAAGAGGGCGTAGCACATCAGACCCAGCCACATCACCGCCAGGACGGTGTCCGCGAGCATCAGGACCTCCAGCGCTTCACACGACCGGATAGCCGGTCACATCGGCTTCCTGCGGGGCCACGGGGACCGGGCGTTCGCCCGCGAGCCGGCGCAGGACGTAGACGGTGGCCACCGTCATCGCGGCGTACACCACGAGCACCAGCCACAGCCCGGTCATGAGGCCGGGGGCGGGATTCACCGCGTCCCGGACGCTGAGGACCCCCTGCACCACCCACGGCTGACGGCCCTCCTCGGTGACGACCCAGCCGCACTCCAGCGAGACGACCGCCGCCAGACCGCTGAACGACGCCAGCCACAGGAAGAGGCGCGTGCCCCGGCGGGCCAGCGGGTCGCTCTCGCCCCGGCGCCGGGTGCGCCACCAGGCCAGCAGCAGCCAGACCCCGAGCCCGATCAGGAACAGCCCGCCGAGCACCATCAGGTCGAACGCCAGATGGGTGCCGGTGATCGGGGGCCGCCGCGCGGGGGGCACCTGGTTCAGCCCCTCGATGACCGTACTGGGGCTGAAGCCGACCAGCAGCGACAGACCGTTGGGGATCTCGAGACCGCCCTTGAGGCCGTGGTCGCCCGCGATACCGCCCACGGTGAGCGGCACATGGCTGGAGGTGGTGAAGACACCCTCCATGGCGGCGAGCTTGACCGGCTGGTAGTCGGCCACGAAGCGGGCGATCCAGTCACCCACCACGAGCTGGACGGGCGAGACGACCGCGCCGAGGACGAACGGGATGAAGAACCCCGCGCGGTGGTAGCGGTCGGTGCGGCCGCGCAGCAGGGAGACCGCGTACACGCTCGCGGTCAGGAAGGACGCCACCATCAGCGCGGCGAGGATCATATGGACGGTCTGCGGCGGACTGGCCGGGTTGAACATCGCGGCGAGCGGGTCGACGTCCACGACCCTGCCGTGGCGGACGGTGAAGCCACGCGGCTGGTTCATCCACGCGTTGGCGCACACCACGAAGAACGCCGAGGCCACACCGGCGATGATGATGGGGATCGCGGTGAGCATATGGACGCGCGGCGGCAGCCGGTCCCATGCGTAGAGGTAGATGCCGAGGAAGATGGCCTCGATGAAGAAGGCGATGCCCTCGATGGCGAACGGCAGCCCGATGACCTGGCCGTAACGGCCCATCAGCCCCGGCCACAGCAGCCCCATCTCAAAGCTGAGGATCGTGCCGGAGACCGCGCCCACGGCGAACAGCACCCCCATGGCCCGCGCCCAGCGCCGGGCGAGCAGCCGGTACGAGGGGTCGCCGGTGCGCACGCCCCACCATTCGGCGATCAGGGTGAGCAGCGGAAGCCCCACGCCCAGACAGGCCACCACGATGTGCCAGGCGAGCGAGAAACCCATCTGGGCGCGGGCCGCGGCCAGATCGCCGGACGTGGCCGGGCCCGCCAGCCAGTCCCTCACCACGGCCGTGGCCTGCGGCCACGGGTGCTGGTCGACAGCGGGCACGGCCGCTCCTCACTCGTCGCTGAGCCCCCTCCCGGAAAAACACCTTTACCCGCCTCCGCGATGTCGCGGTGGTTTCCCGGCCGCGACACGCCGGGGTGGGGCAACGGGCGGTCGCCCCACGACCGTCACTCGGTGTCCGCGCCGATGGCCTCCAGCATCGGGATGCGCGCGGCCTGACGCCCCGGCCAGAGCGAGGCCAGGACACCGATCGCGGCGCTCGCGAGGAAGAAGAGGGCCGTCCTGTCCCAGGGGATGACGAGCGGAACGACCTCCTGGCCGAGTACCGCCGCCGCGCCGATGGCGGTACCGGCGACGACACCGAGCGCGGAGCCGAAGAGGGAGATGGTCACCGACTCCAGGCGCAGCACGGATCCGACGCCACCGCGGTCCAGTCCGATGGCCCGCAGGAGCCCGATCTCCCGCACCCGCTCGAAGACGGCCATGCCCATGGTGTTGACCACCCCGAGGGCGCCGATCAGCACGGTGACGCTGAGCATGGCGTACATGATGTTCAGGAACGGCGCGGTCCGCGCGGTGGCGGCGGCCCTCGCGTCGGCGCGGTCCTGGACGAGCAGCGCCGGGTTGTCCAGGACGCGCCGGATCTCCTCCTGGAGCGCGGTGGTGCGGCCGGGGGCGGCCTTGACCAGTACCGAGTCGATGCTGGGCCGGTCCTCGGCGCCGGCCGGACGTGGCAGGGCGCGTGCGGAGACGAGAGCGGGGGTCAGATCGTCCGGACCGTCGTAGATCGCGACGACGGGCAGGTTGGCCCTGCTGCCCGGCGTACGCCCGCTCGCACTGGTGAAGGTGCCGGTGACACGGGAGCCGAGCCGCCAGCCGTGGGCGGCTGCCAGCTCCTCGGTGACGGCGATGCCCTGGTCGAGGCGGTCCAGCGACCCCTCGCGGACGGTGAGCGACGCGGCGCGTTCCACCGCGGCGGGGTCCACCGCGGTGACCGAGAGGGCGGTCTTGTCGGCGAGGTCGAAGTAGGTGGGGATGACGGGAGTGACGGCCTCGGCGTCGGCGAGCCGCGCCACCCGGGCCGCCGTGCCCTCGCCCATCTCGCCGAAGTCAACGGCCGTGATGCGCAGGTCCGAGGCCATGGAACGGTCGGCGTCCCGCTCGTCGAAGCGGTTCACCGAGGTGACGGCCACGGTGACGGCGGTGACCATCGCCAGACCGACCATCAGGGTGGTCGCGGTGGCCGCGGTACGCCGTGGATTGCGGCGGGCGTTCTCCACCGCCAGCTTGCCCCGGACGCCCGCCAGCCGGGTCAGCGGGGAGCGCAGCAACCCGGTGACGCCGAGCGCGAGCAACGGAGTGAGGACGATCAGGCCGACCAGCAGCAGGGGCGCGGCGCCGAAGAGGAGGTTCGGCTCACCGATGGCGGCGGCGATCAGCAGCGCGCCGCACGCGGTGGTGATCAGCCCGATGGTGTTGCGGCGGCGCAGCGAGGCGGCGGTGGACGGCTGGACGGTCCGCAGCGCCGCCACCGGCGGTACGGCCGCCGCTCGCCGGGCCGGGACGTAGGCCGCGAGGACGGTGACGCCGATGCCCACGGCGAAGGCCGCGAGCAGCGGCTCGGCGGACAGCGCCGGCACGGTGGCGTTCCCCGCACCGGAGGCGTCGAACAGGCTGCCCAGCAGATGCGCGGCACCGACGCCAAGACCGTAGCCGATGGCCGAGGCGGCCGTGCCGACCACGGCGGCCTCGGTCAGGACCATTCGCATCACGTAGTTCGTGGTGGCGCCGATGGCCCGCAGCAGCGCGTGTTCCCGGGCGCGGGCCGCGCTGAGCATGGTGAAGGTGTTGGCCACCAGGAAGGTGGAGACGAACAGGGCGACCCCGGCGAAGCTCAGCAGCAGTGTGGTGAGCTTGTCCGCGTCCCCGTCGGAGGCGGCACCGGACTCCAGATCCGCGCGGGTGACCGCCCGCAGCCCGGGTGGCAACAACTTCTGTGTCTGCTGGGCGAGTTGGACATCCGTTGTGCCCTCGGCGGCGGTCAGCGTGATCGCCGAGTAGCTCTTCGGCGCGGGGGCGAAGTGCCGTTGCGCGGTGGCGGTGTCGAAGGCGGTGAGCGTGCCGCCGGAGTCCACCCGGCTGTCATGGGCGGTGAAGACGCCGACCAGCCGAGCGTCGCGGGCCGTGCCGGCCACGACGATACGCACCCGGGCGCCCACCCGGTATCCGGCCCGCTCGGCGGTCCGCCGGTCGACGGCGATCTCGGCGGCGCCACGGGGGCCACGGCCCTCGGTGAGCGGATAGCGGATGTCCTTGCCGCTGCCGTCGGGCACGTAGTTGACGCCCGCGGCCTGGTTCAGATCGCCGACCAGAGTGCCGTCGGAGCCGACGAGGAAGGAGCGGCCCTCCACCACTCCGCGCGCCGCGGACGCCGACGGCAGCGCCCGCAGCCGCCGCAGCAGCGTGTTATCGAGCCGGTGTGGCGCGGCGGGGTCCGCGGTGACCGAGACGGACGCATCGGGCTGGGAGTTGGAGCGGGCGCGGTTCACGGCCGCTCTGACGGAGTCGCCGTAGAGCAGCGAACCGGTCACGAAGGCCACGCCGAGCACGACGGCGAGGGCGGGCATCGCGAAACGGAGCCGATGGGATCGGAGGGTGCGCAGGGCGGTGCGGAACATCGACGGCCTTCGGAAGGACTGAGGGGGCAACGGTCGGAAGGGGCGTGGCCGGCGGACGCAGAGCGCTCGAGCACTCTCCGGCCGCCCCGGATGCCATCCTTCGCGCGGACGTGGCGCGGCGGATCCACCGGAATGCCGAAGCGGGCCGTGCCCCTCCCCGGTTTCCTCGGCCGAAAGTCTGATGTGGCGACGGCGGCCGGACCGTAGCGTGACCTGCCATGATCTCCGAGTTCCGGTCCCGTTTCCGCTTCCGGCACCTCCGGCAGGGCCTGGTCGGCGTCGCTCTGGTCGTCCTCGTGGTCCTGGAGGGGTTGAACGCGCCGGATCCGGCGATGGCCGCGGCGACGATGGTGTCCGGGGTGCTGTGCCTGGGCGCGCTCGCCGTGCCGGAACGCCTCTTCGCGCGCTGCGCCCTCGGCGTGGCGGCCGTCTCGTGCATGCTGACGGTGACGGAAGCGCAGCTGTCCGAGCGTCCCCCGAACACCCCGGGCATGGTGGAACTGGGCGCGCTGCTGCTGCTCAGCACCCGCGCCGTGCGGCGCTGCCCGCCACTGCGAGCGGCCGGGCCGGTCGCGGCGTCCTCCCTCGCCGCCGTGGTCCTTCCGCTGCGGATCGAGCTGTGGGACGACTACCTGAAGGACCTGATCGCCGTCATCGCGGTCTGTGCCGTGCCGTTCATGGTGGTGGTGGGGCTGTGTCTGCGTCTGTACGACACACTGCGGGAGCGGGAGCGCGAGGCCATCCGGCAGGCCCAACGCCTGGAGCACGCACGGGAGTTGCACGACTTCGTGGCCCACCACGTCACGGCGATCGTCGCACAGACCAAAGCCGCGCGCTTCACCGCCGCGGCCGGACACCCCCAGTCCCCGGAGGACCTGGACCGGATGCTCGCCCAGATCGAGCGGGCCGGATCCCAGGCGCTCGGGTCGATGCGCGCCATGGTCACCAGCCTGCGGGACCACGCCACCGCCTCCGCCACGACCCGGCCCACGGGCGATCCGGCGGGTCCGCGCGGGCTGCGTGATCTGCGTGCCCTCACCGAGGAGTTCTCCGAGGTGGGCCCGACCGCCGAGCTGATCCTCGCCCCGGAACTCACCGACCGGCCGCTGCCGCCCGGCATCGCCACCACGGTCCACCGTGTGGTACAGGAGTCCCTGACCAACGTCCGCAAACACGCCACCGGGGCCGGCCGGGTGGAGGTGCGGATCGGTGTCCGGCCCGGCGATCCGGAGGGGCTGGAGGTGTCGGTCGTCGACGACGGGCAGGGTGGCGCCTCGCCCGCCGCCGAGCGGTCGGCAGAGGGGGGCGGATACGGTCTGGTGGGGATCGCCGAGCGGGTCGAGGAGGTCAACGGGCGCATCACGTCAGGGCCACGGGACGGCGGCGGCTGGCACGTCCTGGCGGTCCTGCCACTGGACAGGACGGCCACTGAGGAGACGATCGCCTGCGATCATGCGTGACATGACGATCCAGGTACTCATCGCCGACGACCAGGAGATGGTCCGTGCCGCCTTCCGCATGATTCTCGACTCCCAGCCGGACATGCGGGTCGTCGCCCAAGTGGCGAACGGCGTCGAGGCGGTCGAGCAGGCCCGGCGCCTGCGGCCCGATGTCTGCCTCCTGGACATCCGCATGCCCGAGCTGGACGGTCTGGAGGCCACCCGGCTCCTCGCCGGACCCGATGTGCCGGATCCCCTCAACGTCCTCATCGCCACCACCTTCGACCTCGACGAATACGTCTACCGGGCGCTGCGCAACGGCGCGTGCGGCTTTCTGCTCAAGGACGGCGCACCCGGTCTGCTCACCGAGGCGGTACGTGCCGCGGCGTCGGGCAATTCGCTGATCTCCCCGTCGGTGACCGTCCGCCTGCTCGCGCACATGGCACCCCACCGCGACCGGCCGGCCCCCTCCGAGGCCCGTCCGGCCCGCCGGGGGAGGAGCGGGCCCAAGGGTCTGATCGAGCCGCTGACCCAGCGCGAGATCGAGGTGGTCCGGCGGGTCGCCCGTGGCCGTACCAACGAGGAGGTGGCCGCGGATCTCCATGTCACCCTTTCCACCGTCAAGACCCACCTCGGCAACGTGCAGCGCAAGCTGGCCGCCCGCAACCGCGTCGAGATCGCGGCCTGGGCCTGGGAGCACGGCATGGTGGACGAGTCCTCGCCGAGCGGCGGAGGCTGACCCGCCCGGCGGATGCCCCCGGCGTGTGCGCGCTACCAGGTGCGGGCGGCGCGCTGAAGCCGCTCGCGGACCCGGGCGACGTCCGGGTTGGCGTCGGCGCCCGGCCGCTGTACGAGGAAGAGCGTGTTGAGCGGCGGCTCTTCGGGCTCATGGAGCAGGACGAGTCCACCGGAGGCGAGTTCGTCCTGGCACAGATAACGGGGGAGCACGCTGTATCCGGCGCCCGCGGCGACGGCCGACACGGCCCCGCGCAGATCCGGCACCGTCACCGCGGCCTGGGCGGTGAGCCGCTTGCCGAAGACATTGCGCCAGTACCGGCGGGCGATGGGGAGGTCCTCCGCGTAGGTGATCAGCGGTACGTCACGGACGGCGGCACACGGCCCGTCGGCCGCCAGACGCTCCCCGATGCGCCGGGCCCAGCCCGGCGAGGCGACCAGCACATAGTCCTCGTCCGCCAGCGGGAGCGAGGTCAGCGTGCGGCCGCCGGGGCGCCTGGTGGCGATCACAAGGTCGTGATGTCCCGCGCGCAGCGCCTCCAGCAGCGGATCGGTCAGCCCCATCGTGATCCGCAGCCGTACCCCCTCGGCGACCAGCGGGGCGAGTGCGGGCAGGGCGCGGGCGCACAGCAACTCGGCGGGCCCGGCCAGGTGGACGGGGGTGGTGCGGCCGGTGAGTACGGTGTTCCGGCCGCCGAGGGAGGCGAGGGCGTCGAGTGGCCCGGCGATGTGTCCGGCCAGGTCATGGGCGAGGTGGGTGGGCTCCACACCGCGCGGAAGCCGGGTGAACAGCGCGCGTCCGGTCTGCTGCTCCAGGGCGCGGATCTGGGCGGTGACGGTCGGCTGGGAGAGCCCGAGCAGCGGCGCCGCGGCGGTGAACGAGCCGGAGCGGTAGACGGCCAGGAAGGTGCGCAGCAGATTCAGATCGGCCTGTTGCGGGGGCGCCCCGCCGCCGATGACGATGTCGCCGTCCTGGTGTGTCCCGTCCGCCATGCGGCCCAGCATAGAGAGGCACACGGTCTTTCCCGCCATCGGAAACCCGATGCCATCGATCGACTGATCTATTGGCATTCCGATGCCCAGTGGATCTACCTTCGAGCACGCCGCCAGGACGGCGGCGCCACATCGGGGCGGCGAAGACGCCCCAGGAGAATCCAGCGATCACATTCACCGCGTGTGTTCGCATCGAGGAGTGAGCATGGCGAAGATCCTGTTCGTGATGACCGGTGCCGACCAGTGGACACTGGCCGACGGTACGAAGCACCCCACCGGCTACTGGGCCGACGAGGCCGTGGTCCCCTATGAGGCGCTCAAGGCCGCGGGCCACGAGATCACCGTCGCCACCCCCGGCGGCGTCGTCCCGCCCGTGGACTCCGCCAGCCTCAGCCCCGAGGTCAACGGCGGCCCGGAGAACGCCGCCAGGGTCAGGAGCGTCACCGAGACCGCCGCGGAGTTCCGCGCCCCCATCGCGCTGAGCGACGTAACGCTGGACGACTACGACGCCGTCCATGTGCCCGGTGGCCACGGCCCCATGGAGGACCTCGCGGTCGACGCGGACTCGGGCAAGATCCTCACCCTCGCGGTGCGCAGTGGCATGCCGGTGAGCGTGGTCTGCCACGGCCCGGCGGCGCTGTTGGCGGCGGTCACGGAGGACGGCACCCACGCGTACGCGGGTTACCGGATCACCGCCTTCACCAATGAGGAGGAGAAGATGGCCGGCAACGCCGACAAGGCCAAGTGGCTCCTGCAGGACCGGCTGACCGAGGCGGGCCTGACGGTGCGGGTCGGCGACCCCTTCGCACCGCATGTGGAGGTCGACCGCAACGTCATCACCGGCCAGAACCCGGCCTCCTCCGGCCCGCTCGCCGAAGAACTCCTCAAGAAGCTCGGCTGACCTCTCGACCCTCCCTCGCGCCTCAGGCGGGCTCGGCCGTGGTGCCCCGGATGACGAGACGGGGGGCGACCACGGCCTCCCCGTCGGGGATCCGCTCTCCCTCCAGGCGGGCGATGGCCCGGCCGACGGCGAGTTCGGCGAGGCGGGGGATGTCCTGGCCGACGGTGGTGAGGTTGATATGGGCCAGGCGCGCCAAGTGGCTGTCGTCGAAGCCGATGACGGAGATCTCGTCGGGGACGGCGACCCGGGCGCGGAGGAGGGTGTCCAGAACCCCGGTGGCGGAGCGGTCGTTGAAGGCGAGGACGGCGGTGGGCCGGGGAGTGGCGTCGAGGAGGGCGCGGGCGCCCGCGGCGCCGTCCTCCTCGGTGAGGCCGCCGGGCAGGACGCGGACGCGGTCGGCCAGGCCGTGGCGGCTCATGGCGGTGCGATAGCCACGGCGCCGGTCGGCGGCGCCGGGTGCCCTGCCGCCGTCGATATGGGCGATGTCGCGATGGCCGAGGGCCACCAGGTGGTCCACGGCCTGGCGGGCGCCCTCGTCATCGGCGGTCCGCACCACCTCGACACCCGGGGCGGACCCGCGCAGCCGACGGGCCACGGAGACCACCGGGAGCTGCGCGGCGAGTTCGGCCAGCCGCGCGGCCGGGGCCTGCGGGCCCAGCAGGATCAGGGCCTCGCAGCGGTCGGCGAGCAGGGTGTCGGTGGCCCGCTGCTCACCACGCCCGGCGGCCACGGCGCTCAGTGCGATCTGGTACCCGGCGGGCTCGGCCACCGCGTAGATGCCCTCCAGCAGATCGGAGTGGAAGGGGTGCTGAAGGCCGAACTGCACCCCGAGGAGATGGGACCGGTGGCTGCGCAGCAGCCGGGCCCGGGCGTCCGGCCGGTAGCCGATCTCCTGTGCCGCCTGGAGGACCCGCTCACGGGTGGCGGCACCGGCGCCCTTGGCGTCCCGCATCACGATGGAGACCAGCGCCGTGGACACGCCGGCCCGCGCCGCCACGTCCGCGAGGGTCGGGCGCTTCCCATGGGGGACGGCCGGCGTCGGTGGCACCACTGGTCTCCCTGGTCGAGGTGTCGTCTTCGGGCGGGGTCTCGCCCCCGGGCGCGACGATCGTAGCCCAGGGTCCGGCCGACACGCTCCCCGCGTCTATAACGTTCTAGCGACTCCGCCGTCCACCCTTGACAGGGGCGGTCGGCGGCTGGCGTACTGCTGCTCGTTTCCTAGAACGTTCTAGTGACTGGAACGTTCTGGTCTGCGTTGCCGAGGCCGGAGAGAGCGAGCAGTAGCGATGTACACATTGGCGGTCTGCGCCGAGATGGTCTTCCGGGATCTGCCGATCCAGGAACGGGCGCGGCGCATCCACGACGCCGGTTTCCAGGTCGAGATCTGGGACTGGAGCCGACACGATCCGACCGCCCTCGAGCGGACCGGTGCGGTGTTCTCCTCCATGACCGGCTATCTCCGCGGCAGCCTGACGGACGATGACGGGGCGGCCGAACTCCTGCGCACCGCCGAGGAGTCGGTCAAGGTGGCCCATCAGCTCGGCTGTCCCCGGCTGAATCTGCACGGCACCGGGCTGGACGGCGACGGCCTGCCGGTGGTGCCGGTGCCGGGCGAGGCCACCGGCCCGATGTGGATCGCCGCCCACCGCACCCTCACCCGCCTCGCCGAGCTGGGCGAGCGCACCGGGGTCACCTTCACCCTGGAGAACCTCAACACCGCCGTGGACCACCCCGGTGTGCCGTTCGCGAAGGCCGCCGACACCCTGGCCCTGGTCCAGGCCGTGGATCGGCCGGGGTTGCGGATGAACCTGGATCTGTACCACGCGCAGATCGGCGAGGGAAACCTGATCGAGCTGGTCCGCCGGGCCCACGGCCGGGGCCTGATCGGCGAGATCCAGGTGGCCGACGTACCCGGCCGCTGCGAGCCCGGAACGGGAGAGATCAACTACCCGGCCCTCGCCCGAACCCTCGCCGACCTCGGCTACGAGGGCACCGTCGCCATGGAGGCATGGGCCTCCGGTGACAGTGACCTCGCCCTGGAGCGCTTCCGCTCCGCCTTCACCCGCTGAAGCGCGCGCCCGCGAGGCGGCCGTCCAGCCCTCATCGCACGCCGCCACCCACAGACCCCACGGAGCATCCGCATGACCACATCACACCCCCTCCCCATCGGCCTCATCGGCGCCGGACGCATGGGCTCCTTCCACGCCGAGACCCTCGCCCGCCGCCTCCCCGGCGTCCGTCTCGCCGCCATCGCCGACCCGGCCCCCGGCGCCGCGCAGGGGCTCGGCGACCGGCTGGGCGGCACCACGGCGTACACCGAGATAGCCGAGCTGCTCGCCGACCCCGGGGTCGAGGCGGTGGTCATCGCCACCCCGGCCCGCACCCACGCCGGGCTGGTCGAGGCCGCGGCCCGGGCGGGCAAGGCCGTCTACTGCGAGAAGCCCATGGCCGTCACCCTCGAGGAGGCGGATCGCGCCATCGCCGCCGTGGCCGACGCCGGTGTCCCCCTCCAGGTGGGCTTCAACCGCCGCTATGACACCGGCTTCCACGCCGCCCACGAGAAGGTCCGCGCGGGCGCCATCGGCACCCCGCAGCTGCTGCGTTCGCTCACCCGCGACCCCAAGCTGGCCGACCCGGGCCGCATCCCGCCGTGGACGATCTTCCTGGAGACGCTCATCCACGACTTCGACACCCTGCGCTACCTCAACCCCGGCGCCGCACCGGTCGAGGTCTTCGCGTTCGCCGACGCCCTGGTCCGCCCCGACTTCAAGGAGCGCGGACTGCTCGACACCGCCGTGGTCACCATCCGCTTCGACAACGGCGCCCTCGCCACCGCCGAGGCGAACTTCCAGGCGGCGTACGGGTACGACGTGCGCGGTGAGGTCTTCGGCTCGGCGGGGATGCTCACCATGGGCGACATCCGCCGCAGCCATCTGACCGCCTACGGCCCGAACGGCACCGCCGCCGAATGTGTCACCTACGACCAGGAACTCTTCCACGCCGCCTACGTGGCCGAACTCGCCGACTTCACCGAGTGTGTGCGCACCGGCCGCGCCCCCTCCGTCACCGGACAGGACGCCCGCGCCGCCCTGTCCGTCGCGCTCGCGGCCATCGAGTCGGTCACCACCGGCGGCCCGGTCCGCGTCGGTGACATCGCGTAGCGGTACCGCCCTTCGGCTCTCGGTGACGGCGCCCGGCGACCTACGCCGACGTATGCCGACGGCCACGCCCGGATGGCGGGACTCGTTTCCGGAGAGGCGTTATATTCGGGCTGTATAGGACGCGGCCGGCCTGCGATCCGTACGGCACCGGGCTCCCGAGGACGATGACAGGTGACGCCATGGGTGTGGATGAACAGCACCCGGACAGTGCGGACACCCGGATCACTCGGTCGGCGTGGACGCGGCTTCGGCTGATGGGTTCCGCGGGTGGCCAGCTGAGTGGCACCGGGCCGGTGAGGCTCGCCCTCGGGCAGGCGGTCGCCGAACTCGGCGCCCTGGGCGGCATGATCCATGTGTGTGATCCGCGCCAGGGGGTGATGCGCCTGGTGGCCAGCATGGGGTTGCCGGACAACCTGGTCGCGGGGTGGGAGACCCTCACGGACGAGGACAGCGCGGCCCCCGTGTCGTGTGTGCGCTACGGTACCCAGGTCTGGACGCCGCCACCGCCGGATGTGCCGCACCGGGCACCCCTCTCGTCGTCCGGCCGCTCCTCCCACGGGGACTTCCCTCCCGGCGCCGGCTCGCTTCCGCCCGGCAGCGGGGTGGTGTCGGTGCCCGTGGTCACGGCCGACGGGCAGCCGGTGGGTGCGCTGTCCGCCCTGGTGGAGGCGCCGGACGAGCTCGGCGACGCGCGATGTGAATTCCTGCGGATGGTCGCCGACTGGGTCGCCGAGTATCTGCGGCCCGCCCGCCCCGCCGCCACGGACGTCGAGCACGAGAGGCAACCCCTCGGCGGCGACGCCGTCGGCAGTGCCGTATGGCGGATGAACGACGGCCTCCTCGCCCTCGACGACCAGGCACGGCTGACCTTCGCCAACCCCGCGGCCCTGAAGTTGCTGGGTTCTTCCGCCCAGGAGGCGCTGGGGACCGTGTTGTGGGACCACCCGGTGGTCCGGGACACCGGGATGGCCGCCTGCCACGGGCGGGCCGTGACCACTCGCGCACCGGCCGGATTCGACACCCGATGGCCCGGCAGACCGGGCTGGTACCACGCACGCTTCGACCCCGTCCCCGACGGACTGGTCATCCACATCGCGGACATCACCGAACGCCGGGCGGAGGAGGCCGAGCAGTCCGCGGCCCAGCGCGCCGCGGCCGAGCGGGTCATGCGCATGGGCGAGCTGACCTCGGCGCTCGCCGAGGCGCTGACCGTCCAGGACGTGGTGAAGGCGGTCGCAGACCGGATGCTTCCGCCGTTCGGCGCCACCGGCCTGATCTGCCAGCTGATCGAGAACGGGCGGCTGCGGATCGTCGGTTCGGCCGGGTATCCGGAGGAGTTCCTCGAGATCATCCAGAAACTGATGGTCTCGGAGATGTCCGCCATCGTCCAGGTGCTCAGCTCCCGCTCCCCGACCTTCCTGTCCACCCCGCGGCAGTATGCCGAACAGCATCCGGACGCCGCCTACTACCTCCACCGCAGCGGGATGAAGGCGTGGGCGTTCCTCCCCCTGATCGCCTCCGACCAGCAGATCGGCTATTGCGTGGTGAGCTTCTCGCGGCCACGCCACTTCTCCGAGGAGGACCGCTCCCTGCTCATCGCCCTGAGCGGACTGGTCGCCCAGGCGCTGGAGCGGGCGCGGCTCTACGACGCCGAGCACACCCGGGCCCAGGAGCTCCAGCGCGGACTGCTGCCCCGTACGCTGCCCGTCGTACCGGCCGTCGCCGCCGAGGCGCGCTATCTGCCCGCCACCGAGGGCGTACAGGTCGGCGGCGACTGGTACGACCTCATCCCGCTGTCCGGGGAGCGGGTCGCCCTCGTCATCGGCGATGTCATGGGCCACGGGCTGTCCGAGGCCGCGACGATGGGGCGGCTGCGCACGGCCGTGCACACCCTCGCCGATCTCGAGTTCCCGCCCGATGAGCTGCTCACCCATCTCAACGATCTGGTCGGCGACCTCGGCGATGACTTCTACGCGACCTGTCTGTACACGGTCTACGACCCCGTCACCAATCGCTGTGCGTTCGCGAGCGCCGGGCACCCACCGCTCGCCATCGTCCACCCCGACGGCACGGCCCACTTCCCTCATGTCGACGCCGATCCGCCGCTCGGCGCCGCCAGCCCGCCCTTCGAGACCCATGAGGTCCAGGTGCCCGAGGGCAGCCATCTGGTGCTCTACACCGACGGCCTGGTCGAGTCGTCGGCGGTCGACATCGACGAGGGCATGGACCGCCTCGCCCAGGCCCTCACCAGGGCCGCCGCACCCCCCGCCGATCCGTCCGGGACCGCGTCCGGACCCGCCACGCTGCACGATCCCGGCCGACTGTGCGACGCCGTCATCAGCGCGCTGGTGCCGGAGCAGGCCGCGACCCACGACGACGCCGCGCTGCTGATCGCCCGGACGCGGTCGATGGCTCCGGACCGGGTGATGTCCTGGGCGCTCCCGGACGGCCCCATCGCCGCGGCCGAGGCCCGCCACCATGTCACCGAGCAGCTGTCCGCGTGGCATCTCGACGAGCTGACGATGACGACGGAGCTCCTGGTCAGCGAGCTGGTCGGCAATGTCGTCCGGCACGCCAAGGGCCCTCCGCGACTGCGCCTGCTCTACGGCCGGACGCTGATCTGCGAGGTCTCCGACCGCAGCCTCACCACCCCGCGGATCCGCCGCGCCGCCGAGACCGACGAGGGCGGGCGCGGGCTGCAGCTGGTCGCCGCGCTTTCCGATCGATGGGGCATGCGGTTCTCGGCGACGGGCAAGTGCATCTGGACGGAGCAGGCACTGCCCTCGCCCGCCCACCGGCCGCCGCCTGAGGGGACGGGGCCCACCGCGCCCTGAGCGGACGGGGCCCGCGGTGTGCCCGGCGGTGCGGCCCACCACCGGCACGCTCTAGGATCGGTCGGTGACCGCCGTGAAACAGCAGACCACCAGGGACCAAGCGGCACCGGGGCGGAAGCGCTCGGACGGTGCCGGCCGGAGCGCCACCGTCAAGGACGTGGCGACGCTCGCCGGGGTCTCCCCGAAGACCGTGTCGAATGTGATCAACGGCTTTGTGCATGTGTCCCCGGCGACCCGGGAACGGGTCCAGCGGGCCATCCGGGAGCTCGGCTACCGGCCCAACCGGGTGGCCCGCAACCTCCGCCGCGGGAGCACCGGCATGATCGGGCTGGTCCTGCCCGAGCTGGACGTTCCGTACTTCGCCGAGCTGGGACGCCACTTCCTCACCACGGCCGAGGAACACGGCCGCACCCTGCTGATCGAGCAGACCCTCGGCGACCGCGAGCGGGAGGCGGCGGTGATCCACGGCCTGGGCGACCAGGTCGTGGACGGCATGGTGGTGAGCCCGCTCGCCCTGCACGGCAGCGCGCTGGCGAACCACCTCGGCACCGTGCCGCTCGTGCTCATCGGCGAACGCCCCAGCGGCGGCCTCGCCGACCATGTGGTGATCGACAACGTGGCCGCCGCCAAGGAGGCCGTGGCCCATCTGGCGGCCGGCGGGCGCCGCCGGATCGCCGCCATCGGCCTCCAGCCCGAGCCGTACATCGGCACTCCGCTGCTGCGCAGGACCGGCTACCGCCAGGCCCTGGAGGAGGCCGGGCTGCCGCTTGACCCCCTCCTGGAGCGGGAGACGCCCCGCTACCACCTGGCCGAGGGCGCCCGGGCGATGGCGGCGCTGCTGGACCGGCCCGAACCCCCGGACGCCGTGTTCTGCTTCAACGACGCCCTCGCCCTCGGTGCCCTGCGGACCCTCTACGAGCGCGGACTGCGGGTGCCGGACGACATGGCCGTGATGGGCTTCGACGACATCGAGGCCGCGCGCTACAGCACACCGAGTCTGAGCAGCGTGGCACCGGACAAGAGCGCCATCGCCCGGCACGCCGTCGATCTGCTGCTGGAGCGGATCGAGACACCGGACCGTCCGGCCCAGGAGGTCGTCGTCGGCCACACCCTCCACACCCGCGAGTCCACCGAGGGCGGTATCGCCACTACCGCTCACTGACCTCCCAGACCCGTGGTGGCCACCGACTTCACTATCTGACGCTGGAACAGCATGAAGACGATGAGCAGCGGGATGGAGCCGAGGATCGAGGCGGCGGACTCCTGGGCGTTGCGGAGCCCGGTGGAGTCCTTCACGGTCGACAGCCCCACCGGCAGGGTCATCAGCTGGGGATCGCTCGTGCTGATGAACGGCCAGAGGAAGTTGTTCCAGGTGTTGATGAAGACGAAGATGGCCACGGCCGCGAGGATCGGCCGGGACAGCGGCAGCACCACACTCCAGAACACCCGGAAGCTGCCCGCCCCGTCGATCCGGGCGGCCTCCTCCAGCTCCCGCGGAATGCCGTCGAAGAACTTCTTCAGGATGAACACCATGGCGGGCGCCACCACCTGCGGCAGGATCACCGCCGCGTAGGTGTCGACGAGGTTCATCGCGAGCATCTGCCGGAACAGCGGCACGATCAGGATCTGCGGCGGCACCATGATCGAGGCGACGGTGACGGCGAAGAGCACCCGGCGGCCGCGGAAGAGGGTGCGCGAGAAGGCGTACGCCGCCATCGCCGAGATGGCCACGGTGATGGCCGTGACGCACACGGCGATCACCACGCTGTTCACCGCCCACACCGGCAGATTGCCCTGGCCGAAGATGGTCCGGTAGGCGTCGAGGGTGAAGCCCGCCTTGGGGATCCAGTCGGCGCCCGACGCGCTCGCGTCGACCTCCGTCTTGAACGAGGTGTCCACCCCCCAGCCGAACGGCACCAGCCAGACCACCGTCATCAGCGCCAGCGCCAGCAGCGTCAGCACACGGGGGAGGGGGCCCGTCCCGAGCGAGGGGTGCCAGACATGGCCGCCGTAGCGGCGCCGCCGGACCACCTCCCGGGGCATGGTCGACCGGGGCTTTCCGGGGGTACGGGGGGAGAGTGTCTCGGTGGTCATGGCGCGATCAGTCCTCCCTGCGCGAGAAGATCTTCAGCTGGGCGATCGAGAGGATGATGATGAGCCCGAAGAACACATAGGACACCGCCGAGGCATAGCCGAGCCGGTAGTTGGTGAAGCCGGTGTCGTAGATGTACTCCAGGATCGGCCGGGTGGCCCCGTTCGGGCCGCCCTTGGTCAGCAGATAGATCTGGTCGAAAACCTTCAGCGACGCCATCACCTGCAACACCGCGATCAGCCCGGTGGTCCGCCGCAGCTGTGGCAGGGTGACCGACCACAGCCGGCGCCACGCCCCGGCGCCGTCCAGCGCGGCCGCCTCGTAGAGGTGGTCGGGGATCGCCTGCAGCGCGGCCAGATAGAGCAGGAAGTTGAACCCCACGGTCCACCACAGGGTCACCAGTGCGATGGACCACATCGCGTACTTCTCGTCCGTCAGCCAGCCGATGCCGTCGATCCCGAAGATCTTCAGCAGGCCGTTGAGCATCCCCCGGTCCGGCTGGAACAGCATGCTCCAGATCTGGTAGACCACCGCGACCGGCAGCAGATGCGAGGCGAAGAAGGCCAGCCGCCACAGCCACTGCCCCGGCATCCCTGTGTACACCAGCAGGGCCATCACCAGGGCGACGACTACGAGGGGGACGGTGGTCAGGACGGTGAACCAGAGCGTGTTGCCGAGGGTCTGCCACACCTGGCTGTCGCCGAACGCCTCGGTGTAGTTGTCCAGGCCGATGAGGGTGTTGTCACCGTGCCCGGTCAGGCTGGCGTCGGTGAAGCTCATCCACAGGCCGATGCCGATCGGCACGATGAGGAAGAGAGTGAAGAACACCAGGAAGGGGGTGGCGAAGAGCCACCCGGCGCCGCCCGACCGAGGCCGGTCCGTGGCGGCGGCCCGCCGGAATCCGGCGCGCCGGGATCCGGCCGCGGCCCGCCGTGCGGGCGTGGAGACGGAAGCCATGACATCGCTCCTTTCCATCGCGACTCCGTCGCGATCAGGCCGGATTCGGCTGGGCCAGCAGGGTGTTGATCTGGGAGACCATCGTGCGCACCGCGCTCTGCGCGGACGACGAGCCGCCGAGCGCGGGATCGAGCGCCTGGCACATCCGGGTCTGGAAGTCCGAGCCGGAGCCCGCGAACCACACCGGCGGGTCGAGTACGAGCTGCTTCGCGGCGCCCGCGTACTCCGACTGCGGGCGCAGCTTCGCGTACTGCGCGGACGAGACGGCCGGTGTGTACGCGGGGATGTGGCCCGCCGTCGCCCATGTCAGCCCGGACCGGACCAGCTCGGCCACGAACCGGTGGGCACGCCGCCTGCGCTCCGGATCCGGGTTGTCCTGGTGCGGCAGCACCAGGGCGTGGCTGTCCGAGGCCCCGGCCGGACGGTCGTAGAAGGTGGGGATGGGGGAGCCGCCCAGCTTGTCCTTCAGGGTCGACTTGTAGGTGGCCATGTCCCACTCGCCCGAGAAGATCATCGGCGAGCGGCCGTTGGCGAAGGCGGCGATGGCCGTCTGGACGTCCATGGTGCGGCTGTCGCGCGTCAGGTCGGCCATGAAGCGCACCACCTCGACGGCGGTGTCCTCGTCAATCTCGGCCCGCTTCCCCGTGAGGTCGAAGGTGGCGCCGGTCTGGCTGAACAGCGTCCAGAACATCCGCCAGCCCATCGCCGCGTCGTTGGCGTGGCCGAAGACCGGTCCCAGCTTGCCGCCGTCCTTACGGAGCTTGTCCATCAGCTCCAGGGCGTGTTTCGGCGATTCGAAGGGCACCAGCTGCCCGTCACCGGTGAGCAGCCCCGCCTTGTCCAGGACGTCCCGGTCGAAGAAGACGACGAACGGGTGGGTGTCCAGCGGAACGGCGTACGGGTCGCCCTGGTACAGACTCCGCTTGACGAGCGTCTTGTTGAGGTCCTCCTGCTTCAGGCCGAACTCGGCCAGCAGATCCATGTCCCACGGGTCGAGCAGACCACCGGGGGCGTAGCCCGCCAGCCGGGTCAGGTGCATGATCGCCACATCCGGCGAACGGCCACCGGCCGAGGCCATCGCCAGCTTGGTGTAGTACGGCGGGCCCCAGTCCAGCACCGTCGTCCTGACCTTGAGACCCGGGACGCGCTTCTCCACGTTCCGCGTCATGGTCTTCATCAGTTCGCCGTCGGGGCCGGTGAACAGGGTCCAGTACTCGATCTCGTCCGTGCTCCGCACGCTCCCGGCGATCGAACCGCAGCCGCTGAGCGCGGACGCCGATACGGCGGCCCCCGCCCCGTACACCGCGCCTCTCAGCAGACCACGCCGTGACAGGCCGCTCATCGCCCCTCCTCACCGGCCGGGCGCTCGAAGGCGGCGGGGCGCTGCTGCGCCGCGCGCAGCCGCTCCACGTCCAGCTTGTGGCTCCGGTCGAAGCGGTAGACGCCGTTCTGCTCCTGGAACACATCGGTGAGCTGGGTGTAGCAGTAGCCGAACATCAGGGGGTCGTCGAGCAGCGCCCCGGTCAGCCCCGCGAAGCGGGTCTGGAACTCCTCCTCGGTCCGCGGCCGCTGCCCGTACCCCCAGGACACCTCGCGGTCGTCCCCGGCCGCGGCGTCCGCCTCCTCCGGATTCCACCAGATGCCGCCGAATTCGCTGCAGAAGTAGGGCTGGCCGCGGTACGGCAGCGACCACACCGCGTCGGTGTCCTTCCTTCCGGGGTTCCCCCGGTTGTCGGGGTTGAGATACGGGTCGTCCTTGTCCAGCCCCGCCATCTGGTGGCGGAACGCCTCGGGGTCCTGCTCATAGCTGTGGGAGTCGTACACATCGGTCTCGGCCACGCGGTGGGAGTAGCCGGAGGCGTCCAGGACCGGACGGGAGGTGTCGGCGGCCTTCGTGGCCAGGAACATGCCCCGGGTGACATCGTCCAGGACGGTCTGCCGGTCGTGGAGTTCCTGGTGCGTCTCGTTGAGCGGGCACCAGCCCACGATCGACGGGTGGGAATAGTCGCGCTCCACGGCCTCCAGCCACTGGGCGATGAATCCGGCGGTGGGCTGCTGGTTGTCCCCCGTGGTACGCCCGGTACTGGCTCCCCAGTCGCCGAACTCGCCCCAGACGAGATAGCCGAGCCGGTCCGCGTGGTGCAGGAAACGCTCCTCGAACACCTTCTGGTGCAGCCGTGCCCCGTTGAACCCCGCGGCCAGCGACAGCTCGATGTCCCGGACGAGGGCGGCGTCGTCGGGTGCGGTCATCAGCCCGTCCGGGTACCAGCCCTGGTCCAGGACGAGCCGCTGGAAGACCGGGCGGCCGTTGAGCAGCAGCCGCTTGCCGTCGATGGCCACCGACCGCAGTCCGGCGGTGCACTCGGCGCGGTCCACGGTCTCGCCTGCGCCGTCCAGCAGCTCGATCCGCACCCGGTACAGATGGGGGTCCTCCGGAGACCACGGCCGGCGCCGGTCCTCGGGCAGCGCGAGCACCATACGGGGGGCCAGATCCAGGTCGGCCCGCACGCTCGCCTCGGCCACCGTCTGGCCGTCCGCGTCGCTCACCCGGGCCGTGATCCGGTGGCCCGTACGGTTGGCACTGAGCGGCAGTTCGAGGTGGAAGGCGCCGGACGCGAGGTCGGGGGTGATCCGGGGCCTGCGCAGATGGACCTCGGGCACCGGCTCCGCCCACACCGTCTGCCAGATGCCGGTGGTGCGGGTGTAGTGGCAGTCGCTGTTGGCGTAGTCGGTGGCCTGCTTGCCGCGCGCCTGAGTGCCGTGGCGGGCGTCCCGGGCCCGTACGACGATCACCACCTCCGCGTCGCCGCCGGCCGCCCCCGCCACCACGCCGAGGTCGGCGGTGAAGGAGGTGAAGCCGCCGCTGTGCCGGGCCACTTCGCGGCCGTCGGCCCACACGGTGGCGTCGTGGTCGACGGCCCCGAAGTGCAGCAGCACCCGCCGGCCGGCCCAGCCCGCCGGTATCCGGACCGTGCGCCGGTACCAGACCGCGGGGTGGAAGTCGGTGTCCCCGATCCCCGACAGCTCGGACTCGGGGCAGAACGGGACCAGGATCCGCCCGTCCAGCTCCTGGTGCACCAGACCGCGCTCGAGTCCGCTGTCGCCGGGGTCGAAGGCGAACTGCCAGCTGCCGTTGAGATTGAGCCAGTCCTCACGGACGAAACTGGGCCGGGGATATTCGGGTCGTGGAACGTCGTTCGACACTTCGGGCGAGGTGATGTCCGAGTGAGCCATGGGATCTCCGGGAGGGCGGGGGTTTCGACCGGGCAGGGGTATGCCATCACCCGTTTACATCGATGTAAAGATCCCGCGCAGCAACTTTTGCCACGACCTCGGGTGGCCGCCGGTGAGCCTGGCTAGATCTCGCCCTTCTTCACCTTGTACAGTTCGACGTCCTGGTTGGCGAAAAGGTGCACATAGCCGCAGTTCCAGCAGATCAACCCGGTGGCCGATTCGTTGGCCCAGCCGAACTTGAACAGCTCCATGCCGGTGCTGTTGAGCTTCACCTCGCGATCCCGGAAGAGATCGCCCTTGCAGAACACACATGTGATCCACATGTCCCCGATAGCCGCACGTACGGGCTTGGCCACGCTCTCTCACCTTTTCCGGCCACCGAAGTGGCCCCCGGTCTCGCGTCAACGACGGTGATCAGCATAGGACGGGGGCCACTCGGCAGGTCAGCCGCGATAGGTGTGCAGGTAGTCGAACCGCGCGACCGCGCCCGCCGTGTTCTGCGCGACCAGCCCGATCCTGAGCTTGCTCACGGTCGGCAGGGTCCAGACGCCGGTGTGGACCCAGTGCAGACCGTCCGTGCTGGTGGCGGCGCGCACCTCGGTCTCGTCACGCGCGGTGTCGGCGTGGTACGACAGCCGCATCCACAGCGTGTCCGCGGGCGGGCCGCCGAACATCGGCCCGTAGGCCACCGGGGTCGGCGGTGTGGTGGTGGGACGCTCGCCCTCCTTCGCGAACTCGGTGACATGCGTGGCCTTCCCGTCCGCGTGGCTCACCGGGAGCACCGCGTGCACCAGCTTGTAGTAGCGGTCGTCGTTCCCGTACAGCACCAGCCCGGCCTGCTGATTGGTCCGCCCCGGGGCGAAGCGGAGCCTGGTCTCCACGGTGTAGTCGCCCGGGGGAGCGCCCCGGGTCAGCACCGACGCCGTATTGGTGCCGAGATAGAGCTCGGCCCCCTGAGTGGGCCAGGACAGGGCGCCATCGGACATCGTGACCCCGGACGCCGGTCCACGCACCCAGGACCACGGAGAATCCGCGGTGGTGCCGGGGACGGTGGCGGTGTCGAAGTCATCGCTGTAGGCGGGCAGCAGCGGACCCGGCACATGCTCGGGGACGCGGCTGGTGACCGGTGTGAAGAGTGCCGAGGTCCCCACGTTGTCGGCCGCCGCACCGGCGCCGCGGGCGGCCACGCCGACCTTGCCGGAGCGGACCGCCGACGCGGGCAGCGACCGCTCCTGGGTGGCCACCGCGTCCCGCAGCCGGTCCGCGCTCACCTCCACGGTCAACCGGGTGCCACGGATCTCCGCCGCCACGTTGTGCCAGGTGTCCCAGGAGAAGTCCGGCGGCAGCGGGGTCGTACGGATGCCACGGCTGCGGCCGTCGACCCGTACGTCCGTCACCAGTGCGTTGCGCTGCCGGTCCAGCCACGCCACCATGAAGTCGTCCGGGCCGGTGTAGCCGGCCAGCAGCCCGGCCGCGCCGGTGGCCGAGGTGACCCGCAGATCGGCCTCGGCGCGCCGGGCCGCCGGGGCGGACCGGTCCGAGACCAGGTGGGCGGGGCCGGTGGGATTCCCGCGCGGTGTGACGAAGCCTTGGGCGTCCTGCTCATGGCCGACGCTCCAGCCGTTGGTGCCGGAGCCGCCACCGCTGTGCCAGCCCTTCAGCGAGCCGTCGTTGAAGGTGCCGCCCGCGGCCCAGGAGGCCACGGGGGCCCGCTGTGCGCCCTGGGAGGCGCCGGCCCCGGCCCGTACCACCGGCCAGCCGTCGATCCAGTCCAGCCGGTCCATCAGCATCGGCCGCTTGGACAGCTTCAGCGTGCCGCCCGCGGCCGGTTTCAGATCCGGGTCGTCGGAGGAGATGGCGTGGTAGACGAGCCAGTCCTGGCCGGAGAGGTCGGTCTGGAGGGCGTTGTGCCCGGGGCCGATCCAGCCGTTGCCGTTCGCGGTCAGCACCACACCGCCCTTGCTGGTGGCGGCCGTCAGCGGGACGCCCTGGTCGTCCACGAAGGGCCCGGTCGGGCTGGTCGCCCGGCCGACCTTGACCTGATAACCGCTGTAGGCGCCGTCGCAGCACCCCGCGTCGGAGTAGAACAGGTAGTAGTGGCCACCGCGCCGGACGACGAACCCGCCCTCCATCCGGCGGCCCTGCGCCACTTCGGTCACCGCGCCCTCGATGCGGGTGCGGGCGGCGTTGGTCTTCGCCACGCAGATCGTGTCGTAGCTGCCCCAGTACAGATAGGGCTGACCGCCCTCGTCCGTGAACTGGGCCTGGTCGATGTTGCCGGTGGCGCAGCCGCTCGGCGAGGGCAGTACGGCTCCGCGGTCGGTCCAGGGGCCGGTGGGGGTGGGCGCGGTCGCCACGCCGACGGTGTTCTCGGAGGACACCGAGTAGTAGAGGTTGTAGTGGCCGTTCACATAGCGGATGTCGGGGGCCCACAGCCGGGCGCCCTTGTGCCAGGCGGGTTTGGTCTCCGGGGTGAAGACCTCCCCGGCGTACTCCCAGTGCGCCAGGTCGGCCGAGCGGAGGATGGGCAGCATCCGCTCACCGTCCTCGCCCTTGCTCTGGAACACCGGGTTCTGGGTGCCGTACGCGTACCACAGGCCGTCCTTGCCCCGGATCATCACCGGGTCGGGGAAGGTGTCGACCACTCCGGCCGTGAGGGGGTTGTGGTAGGTGGTCGCCTGGTGGGCCGTCGTGGTGCGCTCCGTCGCCGGGCGTGCGGCGGCCGTCGCCTGGGCCGCGGGCAACAGCCCGGCCGGCAGCGTGCACAGCAGCGCGGCGACGAGAGTGCCAGGGCTGTGTCTATGGCTCCGTCTACGGCTTCGTCTCATCTACGCGGTCCCTTCCGGCTCGAAGGAGCTCAGGCTCGGGTCGTAGTCCAGATCTCCGATGTCGAACATCGGGGTCATCCAGTGGTAGAAGTTGTCGCCGCGCTCCCGCAGCAGGTCGTACAGGCGGCGCATCAGACGGCGGCGCACGGGCAGCAGCTCGGGGTGCTCATAGCGGTTGGTCAGCTCATGGGGGTCGGTGTCCAGGTCGTAGAGCTCGTTGACCGACTCGGGATTGACGATGAGCTTGTGGCGCTCGTCGCGGATCATCCGCTGCGGATACGGGAAGTGGTGGCCGTGGAACTCGGCGAGCAGCTCGGCCGGCCACCGCGGATGTTCGCCCCGCACCAGCGGCACCAGGCTTCGGCTGTCCACGGCCGGTGAGGTGTCGCAGCCCGCGAGGTCCAGGATGGTGGCGGTGCAGTCGGTGAGGCTGACGAACTCCTGGCGCACCTGCGGGGCTTCCCCGGGGACGCGGATGATGCCGGGGATGCGGTAGATGTCCTCGTACATCGCCGGGCCCTTGTCGTGCAGCCGGTGGGCGCCGGTGAACTCGCCGTGGTCGGCGGTGAAGAACACCGAGGTGTCATCGGCAAGACCGAGTTCGTCGAGGCGGGTGAGGATGCGCCCGATCTGCTCATCGATCAGCGTGACATAGCCCCAGTAGACCGCGATCAGCTTGGCGGAAACCTCGATGGGGATGGTGTCGAAGGTCCAGTGGGCGCTGTAGTTGCGCTGTACCGGTGGCTTTCCCTCGAAGGTCTCGGCGATCGAGGCGGGCAGGTCCACCAGGCCGGGGTCGTAGCGGTCGAAGTACGCGTCGGGCAGCAGATACGGCAGATGCGGCCCGAAGAAGTGGGTGGCCAGGAAGAACGGCCGCCCGTCCGCGGCGTAGCGCTCCAGCTGCTCGATGGCGCGGGTGGCCAGATAGTGCTCGAAGGTGGCCTCCACCGGCTGGTGCAGCCGTGCCGCCAGCAGATTGCCCGGATTGCCGTTGGGCGTGGTGCCGCGGATCGGATCGGATATCCGGTACGGCGGCAGGCCCCGCTCCTTCAGGTACGCCGCGTAGTCCGGGTGGTCCACGGGGTTGTGCCAGCCGGGCAGATCGGGTCCGTCGAAGCCGTACGAGGCGGCGTTGCGGTGGGTGCCGACATGCCACTTGCCGACCAGCCCGAGCTGGTAACCGCGCTCGGCCAGGGCGCCGGGGAAGGTGAACGCGTCCTCGCGCAGATCCTCCAGATAGCCGACGTTGCGCTCGTAGTTGGCCAGCAGCCGGTGGCGGAAGGGCGCCTGGCCGGTGAGCAGACTGGCGCGGGCCGGGGTGCAGATGGCGGTGGGGGTGTAGCAGCGGTCGAAGCGGGTGCCGGTCGCCGCCAGCCGGTCGAGGTTCGGCGTGGCCACATGCGGATTGCCGTAACAGCCGAGGGTGTCGACGCGGTGCTGATCGGTCATCAGGAACAGCAGGTTCATCGGGCGGCCGCCTTCGTGTAGAGGTCACCGGCGTAGAACGTGGACGGGTCGGGGGCCTTCGGCAGCTGCCCGGTCCGGACGAAGAAGCGGCTCATGCCGTCCAGCCACTTCCCGACGGTGCCGTCCTTGGTTCTGGCCACCAGCTCGGCGGTCGTCATCGTCTTCACATGCTCCGCGTCCGCCGCGACCTTCGCCTCATCGGCCTTGAGCAGCTTCGCGGCCAGCGCGATGGACTCCTTGGGGTGCGCGGCCCGCCAGTCGTTGGCCTCCTGAAGGACCTTCACGACCTTCTGATCACGCTCCGGCTTCGCCTTGGCGGCGGAGACGAACGCGGTGGGGAATGAGGAGCCGGGGAGGTCCTCGGTGCTCGCCACCTCCTTCATCCCCGGCACCTTCTCCTTGATGGTGTCGATGAGCGGATACCAGATCCCGGCGCCGTCGATCTGCCCGGAGGAGAACGCGGAGACCACGGTGGGCGCGTCCATCACCACCTTCGAGATGTCCTTCATCGTCATCCCGGCCTTCTGGAGCGCCAGATTGAGCGCCATCTCACCGGAAGTGCCCTCGGGGACGCCGACCTTCTTCCCTCTCAGGTCCTGGATCGAGCTGATACCGGGCCTGGCGATGACCCGGTCGGCGTAGGTGAGGGTGTTGATGGCCACGATGGTGGCCTTGCCGGAGGCGGGCAGCCACAGGGCGCCCGGCCCGATGTAGCCGTAGTCCAGATTGCCGGTGCGCAACGCCTGGATCTGGACCGGGCCGTTGACGAACACCTTGGGCTCGGCGGTCAGACCGTGCTTCTTCCACAGGCCCCGCTCCTCGGCGATGGCCAGCAGGCTCGCGCCGTTGTAGTCGGCGATATAGCCGAACCTGACCGCGGAGCCGCCGCCGCTGCCGGAGGACGAACATGCCGCCACCGACAGTGCCGCACCGGTCGCGGAGAGTGAGAGCATGAAGTCGCGTCGGCTCATCCTCATCTCGGGTGAGTCCCTTCGAAAAGTGGGTGGGATGGGGGAGTGA
>NZ_JAAAYH010000070.1:0-28943 GCF_018035285.1 Streptomyces sp. MK37H
ATCGCCGTCGAAGGGCCGATCCAGCCCCTGTGCCGACACCAGCGCACGGCGGCGCCGTCTGCCGGCCCGGCGGGCCTTGGTCGCGCGGTACTCCTTGGGAGAGCCGGGCAGACCCTCCAGCACGGCGTACAGCAGCAGCGGAGAGAGCAGAATCAGGCCGCATGCCCGCAGGAAGCCGATCCACGGCCTGCGTCGCGGCCTGAGCCGCACCTGCCCGGCGGGGCGCGCCCCCGCTGATGGCGCTCTTTTGGATCTCGCCACCCCTGCTCGGCACGCCCCGCAAACAGGCTCAGTCGATCTCCCCACATCGTCCAAGGTGCAAAGAAATGGGCGCAGGGCGACCCGGAGCCCTCAGTCGCGGTCCGTGGCAGGCCGCCAGTGCGCGCGTAGTTCCTCAGCTGCCGTGCTGGCCTGGGCCTCGCCGGCCTGATAGGCCGCTGTCCACGCTTCAGGGTCGCCCTGCTCGGCGTCCAGCAGGAGCACCGCGGCCGAATCAGGGGCCAGGAGGTGGGCGCCGTCGGTCGTGGGGCGGGGGTGGCGGTGGGCGAGCGGGTCGATGACTACCACGGTGCGGGTGCCAGCCGCCAGGTCGGTGTTGGTGCCGTCTCGCAAGGCGCCGTCGAGGTAGCGGCGGCCGTCGACGGCGACGGGCGGCTCGACTCCGGGGAAGGCGCTGGACGCGGCGACCGCGCGCACCAGTGGGACACCCGCGGCGGCGTCCCACACGATTGGCTCGCCCGTCTCGGCGTCAACAGCCGGGATCAGCAGAGGGCGCTGCGGCCAGCTCTCGGCGGCGATCAGTGCGGCGCGCTGGGCGATCAGGCGGCTCTCCGCCTCCGCATCAACCGTCTCCAAGGCGATGCGGCCCACCCGGCGACGGGCATCGGCCGGGTCCAGGCCCGGGTCGCCGAGGACGGCGAACACCGCACCCATCATGGACGGATCGGGGCGGCACGGCGCGGATGAGGCATCGGCGGGAGGTCGGGCAGGGAGGGTGGCGAGACGGCTTGGGTCCTGCCCGGTGGCGAGGACTGCACCGACGATCGCCCCGGCGGAGGTCCCCACGATGAGGTCGGCCTCGCCCAGGTCCACCCCGAAGCTGCGTAGGCCCGCTGCCAGTCCGGCCGTCCATGCGGTGCCCAGACGCCCGCCGGGCCCCAGAACCAGCGCCTGGTCGAGGTCGTGCATGCCGTCAGTCTCCATGGCCGCCTTCTCCCGTTATTGAAACACCTGTGTCATATACTGGCACAGCCCTATCGCATGAGAGGACGGTGCACCGTGGGACGACCTGCCGATCCCGACCGGCGGGACCGCGTTCTGGCACAGGCCACCGACCATGTCCTCGCCAAGGGACTGGCCGGATTGAGCCTTCGACCGCTGGCCGCGGCGCTGGGTTCCAGCCCCCGGATGCTGCTCTACGACTTCGGGAGCAAGCAGGAACTGGTAGCCGCCGTTCTCGCCGAGGCACGCCGGCGCGGCGCCGAGCGCCTCACACACGGCCTGCCGCCGAGCGGCGCCACCGTCGAGGACCGGCTGCGCGCCATCTGGGCCTGGCTGAGCGCACCCGAGCGCGCCCCGTTCGTCCGGTTGTTCTTCGAAGTCCACGCCGACCTACTGACCCACCCCGAGAACTACCCGGACCAGGCCGGGGCCGTCACCGACTGGTTCGACCCACTGCGCACCGTCTTCGCCGACACCACCACCGGGAACGACAACACCGCGACCCCCACCCTCGTCATGGCCGTCATCCGCGGCCTGCTGTTCGACCTCACCACCACCGGCGATCGCGAGCGCACCGATCTCGCCCTAGGGCAGTTCGCCGCCCTCCTGCAGACGCCGATCTCCAGCACTCGAAGCGGACAACGTCATGCGTAACCTCCGGCCGCATCAGCCCTTTGACACTGAGTCCGCAGCCAACTGGCGGGAAGAGCGACTCTGGCGAGATCCAAAGAGCGCCATCACCGCGGGCGGCTCAGGGAGAGGACCGGCCAGTTGGCACCAGCCCGCCACCGTGGCATCGAGGCCCACAAGGTCGCACGCCGTGTTCCGCACCCGCTCCGTCACCATCATGATCAGCCTATGCCTCGTCCCCCGGCCCACCGTCTTGTGGGTACCCCACACGAACCGCCCCTGAACGGCGCGGCGTTGGGGACCGCGGGACGATGGCCGGCCACATCGGCAGGCGCAAGGGGGCATCTGGGATGCCGCACGTGTCGGCCGTACCGGTTCCGGCGGTAGGGCCCAGCGCTCTTGGGAGGAGTTGGTGCAGCCCGCGCACGACGCCGGAATCCCGCACCGGCCGGACGGCGCCCGCACCACGATGCGCGGATGAGCGAGCCGGCGCCGGCCGGACGGCGCACCCGCTACCAGCACGGGCCGCTGCGCCGCGCGCTGCTGGACACCTCCGTGCTGACCACGGACATCATCGCGGCCACCCGGCGGCCGGACCCGTCGTCGTTCAGCGCCGGAGCGCGGGCAGGGACGGTGCGATACCTGATCCCGGTTCACATGTGGGAAGAGGCGCCGCGGGTGCTGGCCGGCCGGCACCACGAGGGCGGCCGGTCCGGCCTGGGGCGGGCACTGGAGCTGTGGCAGTCCCGGTACGCGCCCGTCCTGTACGTCGTGGACACCGCCGGCCTGCCAATGACCCCGGCAGGCTCAGATCCTCGCCGGACGGGACGCCTTTGATGTGCCGACGCTGCTGCCGGCCGGGATGATCGCCCCGGTGGTCATCATCGGGACCGACGCGGACCTGGCCGACAACGGGCTCGCGGACGCCGACCGGGCCGCCCTGCGCGCGGCCCTGGGGCACGTGGGGGTGACGGAGGGCCGGATGACCGACCTGGAACCGCAGGCCGACGCCCCTCTGAATCTCACAAGCAACCTGATCAGACGGAGCGGTGCAGTTCAGCAATCCAAAGCGGCTGGCGACCACGGCAGCGGTGGCCACGGCGGTGGCCGGGGCACTGTACTGGCGGCAGCGGAAGCACCCGCGAGTCCCCCCGCAGCGGCAGCCGGTGCCGCCCCTGGTACTGGAGCACGTCCCGACGCGGATGACCGCACCCACCGACCGGCACACCCGCAGTGAGGACCGGTGGCGGCAGGCGGAGCCGGGGGACGCCCGGCGACACGCTGCTGCACCGGGCCGCCCGGACGCCGGCCAGGCCCCGAGAACCTCTGACCCGCACAGCGATCGCGAAGCGCCAGGGGCGAGGCCGTCCCCGCTTTTGGCCTGGTGGCTGTGGTCGGGCACCACCGGGCCCAGCAGGGTGATTCCGTGGACCCGGCGGGCGCGTTCGATCCGGGCCGGGGTGGTGTAGGCGGTATCGACGACGTGTTCGGCGGGGGCAAGGCGGGCTTCGGCGAGGTCGTCGTGGATCTGTTCGGTGAGTTCGCCGTCCTGGACCGGGGCGATCGTGGTGGCCACGTGGATGACTACCTCGGGCCGGTCGGTGTCACAGGTCTCGGTCAGGTGGACCCGATAGCCGCTCCAGGCGGTGTCCCGCTTGACGCAGTAGTGGGCGTCGGTGTCGTAAGGGGAGTCGAACCGCAGGTGTGCTGGGGCCAGCGCGTGACCGTCGCGCCAGCGCAGCCGTCCGCGTGGGTCCCAGCAGTAGTGATGGACCCAGACCTGCCGCAGGATCTCCACCTGCGGTAACGCCCGCAGCCGGGGCGGAGCGTCGGATGCCCAGGCGGCGGCGAGGATCTTCTGGCCGTCCCGGCCGAAGGTCTCCGCCATCGCGGTGACCCCGGCTTTCCCGCCGGGGACCTTGCCGATCTCCACCTTGCGCCCGTAGCGCTTGCCCCACTCCCGCTCGATCAAGGGCAGCAGCCAGTCCCCGTCGGCCTCGGCCAGCTCCTCCAACGCGGCCCGCAGCGTCTCGCCGGCCAGTTCGAGCCGACTGAGCGTGCGGACCGCCGCCATAACGTGGGTGGCGTCGGTGCGCTGACGGCCTCCGGATTTCAGCAGCCCGGCCTCCACCAGCCGCTTGAGCATCACCGTCAGCAGCCGGTCAGCGGCATCACCCTCGGCGAGCCGGGCCCGGAACTCGCTGAGCACTGAGTAGTCGAACCCGGCATCGTCCAGCTCCATCCCGAGGGCATATTTCCAGTCGATGCGGGTGCGGACCGCGTCGGCGGCCTGCCGGTCGGAGAGGTTCTCGGCGAACTGCAGCACCGACACCAGCGCCAACTGCCCCGGGGACAGGCCCGGACGGCCGTCGGCCGGATACAGCGAGGCGAACTCCTCGTCCTCGAACAGCACGTCCAACCGATCCCGGATCAGCTCCGGTGTGCCCTTCGGACACGCGGCCCGCGCCGTCCGCACTGTCCTCGCCGGGACCCGCTGATAGCTCTTCGGTCGCAACGACATCGAAGCCCACCCCCTGGAACAGCCTCCCTGCCACTGTGCCAGCCCACCGACAACTACCGCACGACCCCGACAACATCACCAACAGAGTCACAGCATTGCCTTTAAGGAAGCTGTCACCAGTGGCTCAGCTGCAGGGCGGTTCCGAAGGGGTTCCCTCTGGCAGCAGTTTCCGTTCGGCCTTGGTGTAGTCGCGCCCCGCAGCGGCGCACAGGACGCGGAATTGCTCTTCGGGGCGAAGGTCGAAGATCTGGCGCAGGGTGCCGGTTTCGACCGTGAGGCGGGTGCCGTGTACGTAGCCCCCGATCCACTCGCCCGTTGCCCAGTCCTCGCTTGCGATAGCCAGGGTGTCGATGGCGTTGTCGTCCGACAAGCGATGGATCCGGACCTGCTGCTTGGCGCGGTCGTAGGTGATGAGGCTGCCCTTGGGGCCGAACCCGACCAGGTGGTCGCCGACCGAGCCGGGGACGCTGACGGCCGGTTGCTGTTCATGGTCGATGTCCCGCACGCGCACGCGACCGTCGGAGTTCTGCGTGGCCAGGCGTGAACCGTCTGCGTCGAAGGCGAGCGCCTGGCGCAGGGATTCGGCGCTGTACGGCACGCCGATGGCGGGCCCTTTGAGGGTGTTGATGTGCCGGGGAGCGCGGACGTCCCACAGCAGTATCTCGCCTCGCCCTGTTCCCTTCCTGGTGACCACGGCGACCTGTCCAGGGTGCTCTGGGCGCGCGATGAGCTGGCCGCGCCCGAAGGCTTCGCTCATGCCAAGGCCGTCCCAGTTCGGTGCGGGGTGAACGAGGAAGGGCTCGGTCGGCACGGACCCATCGGCGGTGTTGATGCGTGCCAGCCTGCCGTCCACGGTGAGCACAACGATCTCGCTGCCCTGCAGCGGGGCGACCATGTCCACCTGGCTGCCCCGCAATTCGTCGATACCGGCCGCCTTCTTCGTCTTCGGCAGGACGTTGTCCAGGGCGGTGCCGTCACCCAGGTCCTGCGCGGAATAGGACCGGGAGAGGTTGCCCTGCTCGTGCCAGACGACGATGCGCTTCGAGTCCGACGTCCACGTACAGCGCACTGTTTTGTAAGCCGACGGCAGCGCGACCGACTGGCGTCTCGTGCGGGCGGCGTCGAGGACTTCGAGGCGTCCGCCGCACTTGGCGATGTGGCGTCCATTCGGTGACACGGCATACTGCCCGCCGTTTTGTACCTGGAACCGTTCGCTGCCGGCCGGTTCGGCGCGCACCGCCATCAGTGCCGTCCCGATGGGCACGAGGACGGTGAGCCCGCCACCCGTCCGAGGCACCGCCGCGACCCCGTTGTACTCGGCATTGGTGTGGCCCGGGGTGGGGATGCGAGTGCGGTAGGTGCGTCCGGTGCGCAGGTCGGTCAGGGTCGGCTCGGTGTAGCCGCGGTCGGCTTGTTTGTCGTCGGTGAAGTCCGCGGCGTTGACGACGCCGTACCGTCCAGTGGCGTCGGGGTGTTCACTCCCGTCGGTGGGCAGTTCGGTCTTGCTGCCGGGAGTGCTGCCGAGTGCCACGGCGTACGAGGTGACGGCGGACGACGATTGGACCAGGAGCTCACCGCCTGCCAACAGCTCGACGCCGTCGACGCTTCCGCGGGGGGAGGCGTATCGCAGTCGGCCGCTGGTGAAATCTCTGAGCTCGAGCCGCCCGCGACCATCGTTGTCGATGTACCTGATCGTTGCGACGGTGTCCGCGTCGGAGGTGAACGCGGCTTGTTTGAGCCCTGTCTTGGGGACGAGCTGCTTCGGTACACGGATGGGGACGCCGGAAGGCGTCTGCCATGCCTCGGCGAACGCGGGTGTGCAGCGCCGGGTGCCGCGGCGACACTCCACGGAGGCATTGTCCGTCATCAGTAGCAGACGTTTGCCGTCGCTGCTGAAGTCGAGGCTTCCATGGGCCTTCTCGGGGGTGTGGCTGTTGACCTTCAGGACGGTGGGATGCTGCGGATCGCTCAACCGCCACAGCCGCACGTCCGCCCCGCCGGTGGCGGCGAAGAAGCGGCCGTCCGGGCTCAAGGACGTCAACAGCATCCCCTCCACCTTGGGTGCGCCGCTCAACTTCCTTGACTGGGGCTTGCCTTGGAGCACCCCCGTGACCACGGTGAGTGTCGGCCGGTCGCCGCCGCCGGGCTTTGACTGCACGACCAGGACACGGGCGTCTGGGGTGGCGTCCATGCCAGTGACCGGCCCTTGCCACACCGACGGGTAGCTGCCCACGAGATACTGCCCCCGCGCGTACTGGTGCAGCAGGGCCTGGCGGGTCTTGTCGGTCTGTTTGGTGTTCCACGCGGCGAGGGCGAGCTGCAAGGCGGTGGCGGGGTCGTCGCCCGGGCGGTCCTCGGCAGCCTGGGCGAGCAGGCCCGCGGCCTGGGTCCGCAGCTGCTGTTCGGTGCGTTTCAGGCCCTGCCAGGTGGACAGCGCCAGGACGACGGCGAGCACGGTGAGGACGGCCAGTGCCGCGACGGCGGTCTGTCGGAGGCGGGCGCCGCGGCGGGCGTGGCGGCGGCTGAGCCGGATGTAGGTGAGCTCGTCGGCGGAGATGTCCTGGGGGTGTTCGGTCCGTCGGCGGTCTGCCTCGGCCAGATCGGTGCCGCTCAACAGGCGGGCGGGCTCGCGGTGTTGCGCCTCCCAGCGGCGCAGATCGGCCCGGAGTTGTTCCTGCCAGCGGCGGAAGGAGCGGGAGTCTATGAGCCACTGGTGCAGGCGTGGCCAGAGCGCGGTCAGCGCCTCGTGCGCCATGTCGACGATCTCGCCCTGCTCGGCGTCACCGGGTGCATGGGAGAGCACCACGAGTTTGCCGGGGGACAGTTTCTGTGCCAGAGCCAGGAGCTCGGGGGCAAGGTCGACGGCTCGGGTGGGCCTGCGGGAGAAGGTGTCACCATCGGTGGGCCGGGCCAGCTGGATGAACAGCCGCCGTGCGCACTCCTGTTGGGCGGGAGTCAGCTCGGCGAGAGCGTCGTCGGCGTAGGTGACCAGGGCGCCCGCCACGCCGCCCAGCGCGTCGTAGGCGGCGTGGGTGAGCATGGAGCGGGTGCGGGCGTTCCACAGCTCGGTCAGGGCGAACTGGACCAACGACATCCGCCCGGGCTCATCGCCCGCGTCCGCGACGATCCGCTCCGGCAGCCCCGGCTCGAACCACAGCCCCGGCACCGCGTCGACCGGTGCGGTCACCGCTCGCGCCAGGGCATCGTCGGTCAGCGGCGCGAGGAGCTGCACGGCTTCGCTGACCAGATCGGACGTGTCGGCCGTCACCAGCACGTCCAGGGACTCGGACCGCGCCGTGGCGACCACCCGCAGCACGCCCGTGCCCTCCCTGCCCGCCAGGGCGACGAGCCACCCGAAGAGGGCGCGTGCGGCATCAGGTGCCGCACCCGCGTACTCCTCGAGCTGGTCGATGAACAGGACGTGCCCTGTGCCACCCCCGCCGGCGAGGACCCTGGCGCGCAGCTCCGCGGCCACCTCGTCGCCCGTCTCCAGGAGACCTGCCAACTCCCGGGCCTTGGTGAGCCTGTCGATCTCGCCGAGTTCGGGCTCCAGCAGGTCGATCAGCGCGCGGGCCATGACGGTGGCCGCCCGCATCCCGGGTACGGGGCGCAGCTCTGTCACGCTCACGCCCTCGCCCCGTAACCGGGGCAGCACACCGGCGCGTATGAGGGAGGACTTCCCGCACCCAGAAGGACCGGTCAGCAGGGTCAGAGAGCGTTTGCGCACGGCCTCGTGCACGCGGGCGGTGTCACGGTCGCGGCCGTGGAAGAACTCCGCGTCATCCTCCCCAAAAGCCATCAGCCCGCGGAACGGACAGCGGGGCCGGAGCGTCTTGTCGTCGATCAGCTCGGCCGACGGCAGCAGATATGCGGTGCGCTCACCCCGGTGTGCGGCGACCGTCATCCCCACGACACCGTCCTGCGCGTCGTCCCAGACCGGCGCGCCGCTGAAGCCGTTCACGATGCGCGGACCGGGCTCGTGCGCCTCCATCTGCAGCCAGCCCGCGCCCTGCCCCGCGCGCAGCGTGCCCGATGCCCACACTCCGGCATCCAGGCCGGCCGGGTAGCCGAGCACCCGGAACGAATGGCCCCACACCCCGGTTCCGTCGACCAGCTGCACCGGCCGCGCGCCCTCGACCGCCGCGTCCAGCTGCAACAGCGCGACATCGGCCCCGCCGTGCCGCCAGGACACCACGGTCGCCCGGACCCGGGGCCGGCCTCTCAGCAGCGGAAAGTCCACATCCACCGGACCCTCCGGAGCCACCTCGGCGTCATCCGGCACCCTGGCTGCCCTGGCGATGACATGAGCACAGGTGCACACCACATCGGCGGCAATGAGGAACCCGGCCCCCATAACCGCACCCGCGTCCGAGTAGATCCGTACCTGCGACGCCTCCAGGACATCACGTCGTATCGCCGCCAAGGAATCCCCCACCGTCCGGTACCGATCAGAACCAGCATCTTCCCGCCACAACAGCCTCCCGCACCACGCGCAGCAACGAAACGTCCGGATCGGGTCAAGCAGCCTGGCCGAAGCCGGCGACAGCCAGGTCCTGGTCGCGCAGCTGGGTGAAGTCGACGTCCAGTTTCGGGTCGTACGCCTCGGGCTGGATGCCGAGTTCATGCGTGCTGTACTCGCCGAACCGGTTGATGTGCTCGGTCAGGTACGGCGAGATGTGGGCCAGGTCCTCCGGCTCGATCGTCCAGCCCTCTTCCAGCAGCTGCCGCACGATCTCCGCGATGTCCAGGGCGTTGTGAAAAATGACCGCGTTGGTGAGCAGGGCGTTGAACTTCATCGCCTTCTCCTGCTCGACCGGGTCGTTGTCCGCGATGACCCCTTGGTTGCCGAAGCCGATTCACTGCGAGAAGCCGTTGAACGCTCCGGTCTTGTTCGTCGCCGCGGTCACCCGCCGGCGAAGCGCCGGATCAAAGAGGTAGCGCAGCAGCTGAACGGTGCGGATCACGCGCCCGACCTCGCGAAGGCGGCATAGGTGGCGTTCTTCTTGGAGCCCGAACGCAGCCGCTTGAGCAGCGTGGACGAGGAAATCGCCCCCTCCCGTACGGAGACGGCCACCTTCATCAGGTGCCGGAACTGGGACTCGATCAGATCCCAGTCGATGACGTTCTTCCCCGCCTCGCCGAACAGCACGTCGATATGCGCGTACTCCGACTGCTTGCTGGGCCGGTAGAAGGTCAGGCCCTTCCAGTTCCTGATCCTGGGCATGAGAACGAAGCCCAGCAGGTGCGCGAGCGCGAACACCGGCTGCGACTGGCCCTGCGTATCCGCGTGCACGGTGGTCGGCTTCACCTCGGAGGAGTTCTTCAGCAGCCCCTCGATGATGTAGACGGCCTCCCACACCCCGCACGGGATGAAGTGCGTGAACAGCGCGACATAGGTGTCGGAGATGTGGTGGTAGGTGATCCCGCCCGGTTTGCCGTACCGCACCGACGTCTCGGCCAGCAGATTGTCGAGGTAGGTGTCCATGTGCGTGCCGTCCGCGGCGACCGTGGTGCCGTCGCCCCACGCCTGCGAGATGTCCAGGCGGGCGTGCGCGTTGACCAGGTCGGTGATCGCCTCGTTGAGCAGCACGATCGAGAAGTGCCGGTTCGCCACGTACGCCAGCTCGTGCCCGGAGACTCCGGGGATGTGCCGGGCGGCTTCGTACGAGCCCATGTTGGTGCCCTTGACGAAGGTCGTCAGGACGTAGCGGCCGAAGGGATCGTCCAGCTTGGGCTCGTTGCCGGATGCCGGGCCGAAGCGCTGCCACCAGTCAACCCAGTACGCGGTCCTCGCCACGATCCCCATGAGCGAGCGCTCCGGCATCCGGGCCTTGATCTCCTGCTCCAGGCGCCTCGCCGAGGGCCGCTGTCCCTCTGAGCGGTGCGGCTTCAGCGACGGGATACCGGTCTCGGGATCGATGACCAGGCCCTCGTTGTCCGGGTACCCGGCATCCGCCGCCGCGGCGGCAGCGGTGAGCTTGTCCTCCAGCTGCCGGCGGAAGACCTTCGCGTCGAACGCGGCGGTCTCGCCCTCCTCGCACAGGCCGACCTCAACAGATAGGTGCCCAGCTTCTCCTGAACGACCTCCCACTCCAGCAACTGCTTGGACCAGTCCGCGTACTCCTCCGAGCCCACCACCGCGACGTCGCCGGTGCGCAGTTCCTCGGCGAGCGCGGTGAAGACCATCGCCTCGAAATGCTTGCGCACGAACTGCCCCGTACGGGTCTTGTCGACAACGGCCTTGCGCCAGTTCTGAGTGGCGAAGGAAATGTCCACCTCCTTGCCCTCCTCGTCGAAGGCGGTGATGTACTCCCCGCGCGCCTTCTCGTGCCGCATCGCGTGCGCGAGCGCGTCCAGCACCGTCCGGTCGTCCGACGTGGCGGTGAACTCCAACTTCGCAGCCAGGTCGAACATCACCGCGCGGTCCCGGCCGATCTGCCCGTACAGCAGCACCTCCCAGAAGTTGCCGTGATGGGCGGAGACCTTC
This sequence comes from Streptomyces sp. MK37H, assembly GCF_018035285.1. NCBI lineage: Bacteria > Bacillati > Actinomycetota > Actinomycetes > Kitasatosporales > Streptomycetaceae > Streptomyces > Streptomyces sp. MK37H. The sequence continues at coordinate 10,860 of NZ_JAAAYH010000070.1, forward strand.
TCGATCTGCTCGTACTGCTGCGCGAACCCGCCGAGCTCCTCCACCGCCTTGGTAACGGCGCCGAGCCCACCGGCCTGCACCAGCAGAGCCTTGACCATCGCCAGGACCGCCGGGGAGACTTTGCCGCCCAGGCGCTGGGCGACCTCGTCGACCGGTGCCTCGTCGTCCAGTCCGTCCAGGGCATGGCGGACCTCGGCCGTCATGGCCGCGGCCTTCGCCAGTGCCTCTTGGGCGGGGCCACCGTCGTCGATGTTCTTGAGCACCGTGCGGTAGTTCCCGATCAGGGCCTCAACGATCTCCCGCTGGGCGAGCCGGATCGCCTCCAGTTCCTCCTTGGCCTTCTTGATCTTCGTCGCAACGCGCTTGCAGAACATCGTCGCCAGGTCGTCGCGGACCCGCATCCTCGCCTTGTGCGCCAGGCACGCGATCAGCGCGATCTGCTTGATGGATGCGTAGTCCCGCAGCTCCGAGGCGTCCGCCTCCCCGGCGAAGTCGGTAATCTTCCCCGTGGCGACCGACTCCATCCACACCGATGTGTCGCCGAGCTCGTCGACCCAGTCCAGGCGCTTGGCCAGGTTCTTGAAGTGCGACCAGGTCGGCCCCTTGGCGGGCTTCTTCAACCGGTTGAACAGCGTCGTTCCATCCGAGTCGCGCTCCTCCAACAGCAGCAGCCCAGCCCGTTGGGCCGGCGGCATCCGATCGTGGATGCCCTCGCGGATCGAGGCGTTCACCTCGGTGCGGATCTTCGAGGCCATCTTGTCGAAGGTGGAGAACCCCGGGAGTTCCAGCCCGGCCTCCACGACCTTCTCCAGCGCGATGTTGATGAGATCCGCCGGCCGGTTCTTCGCCGCGGCCTCCTTGCGGATCGACCCCTCGACAATCCGCCGGGCCTCGCCCTGGTCGTACTTCACGCCAACCTTCTTGCGGACCAGGCCCCGGTGGTGCTTGGCCGTGCGCTCCGCCCGATACAGCGGCAGCGTGCCCTCCGGTAGCTCCACCTGGCGCCGTACGAACTCCACCACCTGCTCCGGCACGTCCTCCAGCGCAGGGAAGCAGCCCATGCGCTGGTACGACTTCAGCATCAGCAGCAGGGCCAGCAGATGCTCGTCACCATCCGTGGCGTCCGCCGCCCACTGAAGCTCATCGCGAGTCGGCGAGAAGAACAGATGCAGTTCGTGCGCGGTGATCAGCCGCTTGAACCGCGGGTACGCGGTCCGCTCGATCGAGGTCACAATCCCGCCCCGGGCCCAGACGATAACAACATCACGACCAACGACACTGAGCCGAACGGGTGACGGGATCGCGGTGCTCAGGGCTTCAAGATCACCTCATTGCCCTTTGACCCGTATCTCGGCGATACCCCCACCGGGCAACTGCGCATCCTGAAGACCACCGACCTGCACGACGGCCGCCTGTTCCTCCCGAACCGGACGGTTCTGCTCGCCGACCCCGTACGCACCCGCCTGGCCGCCTACCTGGACTACCGCAACCGTCGCTGGCCCCGCACAGCCAACCCCCACCTGTTCGTCTCCCAGACCACCGGCTGCGGCGTGGAGCCGGTCAGCAACGTCTGGATCAACGACGTGCTCGGCATGCCCACCAGCCGGCTCCGCGAGGACCGCCTCCTCCACGAGGCTGAGGCCACCGGTGGCGACCCTCGCCGCATCTGCGACCTGTTCGGCCTGTCCGTCGGGGCGGCCCTACGCTACACCGGCACCATCGATCAACCCGGCCTCATCGAACACAGCCTCCGGAATGCGGGACCGCCACCGAAGCCCCTCGCCAACGGCGAGGACGGATCGGAGCATTGACCGCGCTCAGGAACCGACCGGGGCACGCGAGGGACAGGACGACCAGCGAGTTGCGGGTCGCGCTGGTGAACATGATGGCCCGGGATGCGGGAGCGTCGATGAGGAACAGCCGCGCCGGGAACGGCATTCCGGTCCGCAGCCGGTCGGCGGCCGAAGGAGTCAGCCGCTCCTCGGGGCACAGCACGGGGGGCGCCGGGGGGCGCAGGAGCGCAGCGGACAGACCGGCCGAGCTGCCGCTAACCCCGTATTGATGGTTTGCCCTAGAAGGTAGCGAAAGGGTGCGAGAGGGCCCCTAGCGTGAGCCGCGCCGTGGCCTGTGGGGCTTGCGGCACGGTGTCTCTCCCCCGGGGCACCGGGGCAGTGACAGACAAGGAGCACTGATGGCGAACTTCCAGACTGGCGAGATTCCCCCCGGCTTCGCGTTCACCGAGAGCGGCGGACTCATCCACTACAAGTACGGCATCGTCCTGGCCGTCCCGGCAGCCAACCAGGCCGGCTGGTCGGGCGACATGTGGATCAGCTTCGCCTCCGCCTGGGCGGATGCAAAGATCAAGGTGAACTGGCACGACGGCACCAACTGGAGCGCCGCCGTGGACCTGAACGTCACGCACGCAGGCGGCCGGGCCGGCAACGGCGCGAATCTCCCGACGAGTACCCAGAAGATCGCCATCGGCCGCGTCAAGAAGAGCGCGAGCGACACCGAGGACGACATCCCCGTCAGCTGGCTACTCCAAGTCGCAGAGGCGTGACCCAGCTACCCCTCCTACATCCGCCGGTGCCCGGTCCGGCCCAGCAGGCCGGACCGGGCACCGGCGTGGTGACCATGGCCTTGCGGCACGCAAGACTGGGCACCGTCTCCGGTTCGGCGGGCCCGGACGAACCCGCCCCCGCTCCAGTACCGTTCTGGGCGTACCACCCTCGGGTTCAGCTACGAGCCCCCTTCGGAAAACGTGAACCCACGACCTTTGGCCATATCCCACAGCCGCTTCACCACGGCACGGCAGTCCGAGACTGCCCGGTGGTCTCCTCCGTACAGCGGCTGCCAAGCGTAGTTTCCCCAGTACTCGGACCAGTCCCCGTACCAGTCCGAGTACGGCACCATCGCGTCCTCGAACCGCACCTTGCCGAGCCAGGAGTCGACGGCGCCTTCGGGGTCCTCGTGGCCGGTCTGCCGGTACTACACGGTCAGCTCGTGCCGGAGCCTGGCAACGTCGAACGCCTGGTTGTAGATGACGCAGCGGTAGCCGTGCAGCACCGCGTCGAGCTGGTCGAGGACGGCCGCGAACGAGGGCGCCGTGGACACCTGGGCATCCGTGATCCCGTGGATATCGGTCGCGTCAGCTGGGATCGGCTCGCCCGGGTTGATGAGCGTGTCCATCAGGACGTCACCGGCCGCGTTGATGCCCCCGAGGTCGACGATGCGGGCCTCGTCATGCAGGCCCGTGGTCTCCGTATCCAGGATGACCGTGTCCGGATCGGCGAGAACGTCCCGCGCCCACTCCTCGAGCGCCTCGACCTCGCGCCGCCGCATTTCGATGGCACGCTCTTCGGCCTCCCGCCGCTGCCGCTCCCGCTCGACCCGTTCCCGCTCGGCCCGCTTGGCGCAGGGCGGGCACCAGCGCGGCCCGCCCCACGTCCCGGCGGCCCGCTCAGCGGAGACCTCCTCATCCGTCGCAGTCACCTTGTCGCACTCCCGGCCCGGGCACGTGCGCCGCCACACCACCAGCCGCTCCTCCTCGAGCTGGCGACGAATCACACGGCGCAGCCAGCACGGCACGCACTCGCCACGGCGCCCCTGCGCGTGCTCTGACACCGGGTGCGGCGCAGTGGACACCCGCCGACACCACACGCAGGTACGCCGCTGGAGTTCAAGCTGCCGCTCCCGCTCTCTTCGTCCGCGCACTCCTGGCACATCCGGTGCACGACGTAGCCGCGGACTTCCTTGCACACCGGGCACGTACGCCGAGCCGTCATCGCCACCTGCTGCTTAGCCGACAGAGGCCGCATCACCACCGCATCGGCCCGGGTCATACAGAGGAAACTCGCCCCACCCGTGGCCGCGCCTGTACTTCCGCAACAGCGCAACCGGCTTCTGCCCCTCGGCGGGCTTGCGCCGCTGCTCCTTGAGCTGAGTCATCGTGCGCAAGTGATCCGGCACTTCCCCCGACCGGTAGACGAGCAGAGTGACCGGCTTGGCGGACGTGGACACGAGAACCTCCACGGGGCGAGACTGAAAGGACGCAATATCAGGACACACCACGGCACTGACAGACGATGGGGCGCTCGTACCAACGGCCGTCCTCGTCCCTCCCGGAACGAAGGGGCCCATCACACGGCCACACAGCAGACCACCAGATTCATGCCGCTGATCCCGGTTACTCCTCCTCGTCGTCGTCATCCTCGACCTCGAGATCCTGATTCAGCTTCCGCAACAGGCTGTTCGTCACCAGAACTGCGGGCACGAAAAACTCCTCCCGGTACCACTCGTACGACGCGGTGTGCGCGGCGGCGTGCCGGTTGAAGTGGTCGCCTGTGCGCGTGAACGCCGATTCGAAGGCCCTGACCATGCCGATCGCCGCCACATAGCTGGAGAAGTTGAAGACCGTCACGTCAGCCCAGCCATCGGATTCCTGCACTATCTGGTTCAGGTACGCGCGACTTCCCGTCAGGCCCTTGAAGTCCACAGCGGGGAACGCCTTGGCCAGCCACCCAGGTCCGTGCGTATCCATCGCCGAGTTCAGCACGTTGACCACCATGGCCTGAGCGGCTTCCCAGTGGCCGGCCCGCCTGGCCTCAATCGCCCGCTCCAGCAGCCGGGCGTAGTCATCGACTTCAGGGTGCCGGACGGCGGTCAGAAGCCGTTGCCCTATCGATCACGGTGATCACTGGTTCGAGTGCAGTGACTCGGCTGGGTGATCTCCAGCCGAAGCAGGCATGAAAGCAGGGCCTCCTGCCCAGCTCGGGATTGCTGAAGTCCTTCGAGCGTCAGGAGGCCCTGTGCCGCAGTCTTGCGTTCCGTTGTCCTCGTCGTCCAACTCGGTTGCTCGGTCGTGTGATTGCCTCGCGCACGTGTACGGCAATGCGGGGGATCGTTCGGACAGACGGCCTCGGTATCCGTCGGACATGACGGACGCCGAGTGGGCGAGGTGCGGGGCTTGCTGCCGGTGCCGGGATGGCTGGAGGGCAGGGGCGGGCAGCCGGAGGGCTACTGTCACCGGCAGATGATCGACGCCATCCGCTACCTCGTGGCCGGCGGCATCACGTGGCGGGCGATGCCGAGCGATTTCCCCGCATGGGACCGCGTCTACGCCTTCTGGCGGCGCTGGCGGGACAACGGCCTGATCAGCGAGTTGCACGACCGGCTGCGTGACCGGGTCCGCGAGGCCGGGGGACGGGACGCGGAGCCGACAGCCGCGGTCATCGACGCGCAGTCGGTGAAAGCCGCCGCGTCGGTGCCGGCCGCCACCCGGGGTTTCGACGGCGGCAAGAAGGTCAACGGGCGCAAGCGGCACCTCGTGGTCGACACCCTCGGGCTGCTGCTGGCCGTGACGGTCACGGCAGCGTCGGTCACCGACCGGGACGCGGGCCGGGTCCTGCTGGCCCGGCTGCGGCACAGGCATTGGCGCGTGACCAGGGTGTGGGCCGACGGCGGTTACACCGGGCCGCTGGTCGACATCGCCCGCGGCCTCTGGCAGATCGCGCTGACGGTGGTCAAACGCAGTGACGGTGCCTCCGGGTTCACCGTGCTGCCCAAGAGATGGCTGGTCGAGCGCACGTTCGCGTGGCTGATGCGCTCCCGCCGCCTGGCCCGCGACTACGAGGGCCGCACCGACAGCGCGGAGGCGATGATCTGGTGGTCGATGAGCATGGTCATGAGCCGCCGCCTGGCCCGGCAGCCTCACTGAACCTGCCCGGCACCGTCTCGGCCAGCCAGCCCCGCGCGGCCAGGCGCTTGACCTTCGACCGCACCCCCTCGACTTTCGCCGGGACTACAGCCAGACCGAGTGCCGCAGCGAGCTGCCGACAGTCCACCGCCTCCCCGCCCCGGTCGGCCACGATAGCCATGATCCGCCGATAGTCCGGCGCCAGTACGCCGACGTCGAGTCCTTCCCTCCACACCGGCACCACCGAGCCGGGCACCGCACCCACGACCGGCCGCTCTCGCCCATCAGACACGGTCACCGGTGCATCCCCACGGCCGCTCGGCTCCGCCAGGACCTGCCCGACCGTCTCACGAGCGATCACGAACCGCTCCAACGCGGCCTCCGCTTCCCACAACTCGGCCTGAAGAACCTCCACCCGCTGCCGGGCAGCACGCTCGCCTTCCTCCAGCAACCCCATCACCGACGGCACACGGCACCTCCACCGAGGAGACAACACGACACGCCATCACTGCCGCACGAGAAACGGACTATGCCTGACCAGCAGGAACGCAGCAGTCACGCTCGAAAAGACAACGGCTTCTTAGGGAAAGATTCGCTCATAGCTTGTTTGTGATATTTGCCGTGACCCGCTGCTACATATCCGCAGGTGGCTGTGTGAAGAGGTCCCAGGGCGCGGATGGCGTGCCATCGGGATCCAGCCCGTACGGCCACGGGTCTCCGTTCTCCCGCCTCGCGTCGAGATCGATCATGGAGGCGGCGTAGCCGGCGTCGGCGTTTCGCCGGGCGAACTGCTCGGTCTCGGGCCAGGCCCTAGTCTCCTCCCGTATCAGGTCGAGTTGGTTCTGGGCGTCGATGTAGATGGCGAGATCGTTCAGGGCGTCGGCGTAGTCGGCGAGAATGTTCGGGGCGTCGGTGTCGGCGGCTTGCCGGGCAAGCTGTTCGACCTCGTCCTGTCGCCGGACGAACTGTTCGAGCTTGTCTTGGTCCTCGACTAACTGTCGCCAGCGGGCGAGAGAGTTCGGGGCCGAGGCGTCGCCGGCGTCGGCGGCTTGTCGGACGAGCTGTTCGGCCCCGTCCTGGTCCCCGGCCTTCTCCCGTACCAGGGCGAGGCTGATCAGGGCGCTGGTGCTGCCGGCATCTGCGGCCTTCTGCCAGAGGTGGTAAGCCCAGCGGTCGCGGCGGCGGTTGGCGGCGGCCTCGGCGAGTTTGGCGAGGCTGTCGGGGTGGGTGAGGCGGTCGTGTGCGGCCTGCCAGAAGGAGGCCGGGGGGCACAGCATCTTGCGCTGATTGAGGCCGTGCTGTTCGAGGTAGTCGGCCAGCCGGTAGGCCGGTTGGTCCGGCTCGGCTCCTGCCGGAGCGCTGTGGGTGCGGGGGCGGATGCGGCGCAGGGGGGCGAGGTTGCCGTGGACGGCATCGGTGCTGCTGGCGAGGGCTTGTTCAAGCCAGTTGTCGGCGAGGGTGTCGTACTCGTCATCGGTGAAGTAGTCCGCCGCTGCGTGTTCGAGGAAGGCCTGGGGCAGGTGGAGGCCGGCTCCGAGGCGGCGGGCGTCCATGGCCGCGTGCAGCAGGGCCCGGGTCGGCGGCGCGGCGGTCTTGTAGCGGTGCAGCAGTTCCGGAGCTCCTGCCAGGTACTGCGTCAGCCGCCCGTCACGCGCGTGTTTTAGAGCGTGCGCGAGCTGCCGGTCACCTGCCTCCGCCTGGGCTCTGGTGGCGTCCGTGGCGGCGGTGTCGAAGCTGTCGGGCAGGGTGATCCGCCGCGCGGCCAAAAGCTCCCGCACCTGGGGGTACGGATCTTCCTGGCTGGGTTTGGGGAGTTTGGTGTAGGCGTTGGCGTACTCGGGCCACAGCGTGCCCAGGACCAGGACGGGCGCACGTTTCAGGTCGGTGAGCAGGGAGTGCACAGCGGCGGTGATGCGTTCGCCGAGTCCTTGGCCGGCGCCGAGATAATGCTGAGCCTCGTTGAGCCAGACCACGGTGCGAGGAGCGACGCGCGCGAGGTCGGCGAGCGCCGCTTCAGCGCGGGTGGGGTCGAAGGGGTGCCACAGCCTCCACCCCAAAGGGGCGAGCGGCTGGACGGCCTCCCAGCAGGCGCGGGTCTTGCCCGTCGAGGACGAGCCCACCAACACCGCCATCTGACTGTGCCCGTTCGCGGCGGCAGCAACGAGGTCAGCCAGTTCCCCATCGTGTGGGCGGGACACATAGCTCGGCAGCACAGAGGCCACATGGCCCCGCCCCTGCGGGCCGCCCGCCCGGCTGAGTTCCTCGTCGGCGGGGGCGTACACGGCCGGGTGGACTTCCAAATCGTGGGGGTCCCAGTCACCGATCGGTCGGCCCACCACGCCGTCAGGGCTTTCGACTGGCCCGGAGGCGGTGGCCAGCAGATCCAGTAGAGACCGGACCTCCTTGCCAAGACCGAGGGCACGGGCCAGCGCGGCCACGGTCTGCGCCGACGGCGCGGGCGCGGAGTCACTGAGCGCCTGATTTACGACTGTGCGGCCCAGACCGGCGCGACGAGCCAGCTGCACCTGGGTCCCGCCCCACGCGGCATGACCAGCCTTCAGCCGGGCGCGCAGCTCCGCGAGTGCATCCGCTGGATCCCGGAAACGGTCCGTATCCACACAGCCCCCTGCCCGTGCCGCTGTTCGTCGTTGTTCATCTTCGACCGCCCGCACCACGGCGAACACCCGCTTCGCGAGATTCGGTATCAGACCGACGCCCGTCTCACCGGAAAGGGAACTGACGCCATGACCGAACGTAACGCCGTGATCCTGCTCGCCTGCGCCCTGACTCTCGTGATTGCCGCCCTCGTCGGGGCCGGGGCCGGCTATCTCGCCCGTCGCGACCATGCCACCTACCCCACCGCCCTTACCCGCGCGGCCACCGCCTTCTCCGCGACCCTCACTCTGGCCGCCGTCACCGCCACCGCTCTGGCCTCACTGGTCAACTAGCAACATCTTGGCGGGCAGTACAGAGAGCCGAGGCCAAGATGGACCAGTGGCAGGCACTGCGCCTTCGCCAACGGCACTTCCAGCCGACCGGGCTGTAGGAGAGGCTCAGCGACAACCCCGTCCCATAGCTTCCTGGCTTGGCTCTCATCTGGAGGGGCGTCGTGGACGAGGACGAGACCTACCCCCTGAACGTCATCGTGGAGAAGATCGGCGGCTCCCTCGAACAGGCGAAGCTCGTCGAAGACGGTGAATTTGAGGTCACCAAGGATGACCTGGCCGATCCGGGGCGAAGGGTCTTCAGCGAAGTGGAGTCGTCGTACGGGATCTGCCCCGGCGAGAGTGCCGCACTCAGCCCGCTCAATGTTCGGTGAGAACCGCTTAACCTTCGCTGCGACAGGTCAGCCAGCAGGAGGGGACAGTGGAGGGATCGGGCAAGGCGCCGGACTTGTCGTCTGAAGTACCGGGGCGGCCCCCGGAAGCGGGCTCGGCCGGGCCTCCTGCAACAGGTCCGGTCGGCGACTGGGCCGAGGAGGTCCTCACCAACACTGTCCTGCCCGGCGTCCTGGAAGGTGCGGTTCCTCAGGTCCGCCCGGTGGTGGTGTGCGTCCTGGGGCAACCAGGCAGCGGCAAGACCACGGTCATCGACCTCGTGCACGCCGCGCTGGCGGCGCGGGGCGGGGCGGTGCGGGTCGACCGCGCCACCTACAAGACCCACCATCCCCATTACAGCCAGTACCTGGCCGAGGACGTGTGCACCGCCGGGGAGCGGGTCCGGCCGGAGACGTACCGGTGGCAGGCCGCTGTGGAGGCCGCGGCGCGCGAGGGCCGCTACGACGCGGTCGTGGAGGTACCGCTTGCCCGCCCGGAGGACTTTCTCGCCGGTGCACTGGCGTCCCGGCAGACGGGTTACTGGGTGGAGATCGTGGCCCTGGCCGTGTCCCTGGGCGGTCAGCGAACTCAGCGCCCTGGAACGGTTTCTGCGCCTTGCCCAGGAGGGTCTGGCGCCCCGGTACGTCTCCTGGGACAACCACGGCACGTGCGCCGACGCGCTGGTCCCGACGCTCGGGGCGGCGTAGGCCGAGCACCTGGCGCACCGGGTGTTCGTCATCCGGCGCGGCGGGCAGACGACGCTGGAGGTCATCTACGACAACGAGCTCGGCCCCGGCGGGCGTTTGCTCCGCCCGGCAGACGCGCCGGGCGCGGTGCTCGCCGAGTTGCGTCGGCCGTGGGGTGCCAGGGCGACGGGGCGGATCCGCCGGCAGCTCGTTGACGCCGACCGGCGCCTGGCCGATCCCGCGCTGCCGGAGGACTGGATGCTTGCGGTGCGCCGCAACTCCGAGCGCGCCGCCGCGCTGGCCGAGTCGGTCCGGCGCATAGCCCAGCCCCGCCGGGATGCGCCCGGGGTGAACTACCACCGGCTCTCCGTCGAGGAGCACCAGTGGATCTACGACGAGCTGATCGTGCCGTCCCTCGGGCCCATTACCGGGCAGGAACAGCCGGTCGTCGTTTACGTGATGGGTCAGCCGGGCGCCGGGAAGACGCGGATCGCCCAGATCCTGCGCAGCCTGCGCGACCCGGTGCACATCACGGGCGAGATCTTCAAGCAGGTTCATCCGGACTACCCGCAGCTGCTGCGCGAGGAGCCGCGCACGGCCTCAGCGCGGATACGCACCGACTACCGGGCGTGGCAGGCGTGGGCCGAAGCGCACGTGCGCGATCGACGCGGGGACATGGTCATCGAGATCACCCCGGAAAGCGCTGCCCCGTTCGCCGCCCGCGCGGCCGTGGACCGGCAGGCGGGCTACCGCGTGCAACTGGTGGCCCTGGCAGTCCGCGAGGCCGATTCCCGCCAGGGCACGGCCGCCCGTTATGCCCGTCTGAACCTGCAGGACATTCCCGCGCGGTTCACCACCGCCGCCGGGCACAACGCCTGCGTCGACGTCCTCCCCGAGACGGTGGCCCTGGCCGAGCAGCTGGCCGTGGTCGACGAGGTGGTGACGATGCGGCGCGATGCCCACCCCCTCTACCGCAACCACCTGACCGACCAGGAGCGTTGGGCCCGGCGCCCCGCTGCCGGCCTCGCCGTGACCGCGGAGCATCACCGCCCCTACACCCTCGAGGAAGCTGCTGCGTTCTGGGCCACCCAGCGCTGGCTGCACACAGCAGTACCGCAGTACCGCGACGACCTGGTCGCAATCGCCCGGCTGGCCTGCCCCCTGATGCCCGCCCAGCGGCCGCACCAGCTCGACATGCCCGCCCCCGCCGCCGCACTGCCCGTGCCCGCCTGACCGGCGGCGCGGCCCGGCACCCGAACCGGTCTGGGCCCGCGGCGCCCCGCCGCTACGACTCGGGGCCCGGTTCGGCGGCTTTCAGCTCCTTCAGCCGTGTGGCGTATTCGGCGGCGATGCGCGCGATCTCCTTGGGCCCGGCGTCCTTGAGCCGCTGCTGGTCTTCCACGCACCTCTGCCGCTGCGTCTTCAGCTCCTCCAGGCGCTGCTGATCCCCGGAGCGCCGGGCGAGCAGCAGCGCTCGGCCGTACCAGGCGATGACGGCCCCCACGGTTTCGAACGCCTCCTCGTATGAGACGGCATCGCCGCCCGGGCCCTGGGTCGGCTCGGACGAGGGGTGCGGGTCAGAGGACGAAGGCGAGGACGATGCGGCGTCGTGCATAGGAAGACCACCTCGGTGCCGGAACCCACAGCGAAACGATCATTCTCGTTGTGGGCTGAAACGGGGACTGGGCCGACCACGGTACGCGGCATACGTTGGGGCCCAGTGATCACTTCCGGGGGGACCTCATCACATGGACCTACGTGCGCTGTTCAGCTCCAACGACCCCGTGGGCAGCAGTGAGGCGTTCACCATCCGCCAGAGTCAGTGGAACGTCATCGCCACCGCCATCGAGGAGCTACCTGCGGCACATCGCTGCCCCAAGCTTCGACGTGGAGGACCTGGAGAGCCCGCGTACCAACGTGATCGTGTTCCACGGGGTGGGTGGCGTCGGAAAGTCGACCCTGCTGCGCAAGATCGAATCGACGCTCACCGCGGCCGAGCAGCGCCCCCAGCAGTGGGGCGCCCCCGCCTGGGCGAGCAAGACGATCCTGCCCGTTCGTATCGATCTGTCCCGCTCGGCCTCCATGGACTTCGAGCGCGTCGTGCTGACGATCCGGCTCGCCCTGGCCGCCGCGGTCGGCCACCCCATGCCCAGCTTCGACCTGGCGCTGCGCCGCTACTGGGACGCCCAGCACCCCGGGGAGCCGCTGGAGGAGTACGTCCGGCGCACCGGACTGGTGGGCAAGTTCGGACAGATGCTGCCGCAGCAGATGCAGTGCGCAGTCACCGAGGCCGCCAGCGCCCTGAAACTGCCCGGCCTGGTCGGATCAGCGGCCGGACAGGTCGCCACCGCGCTCGTGCAGGCACTGCGCGAACGCCGCGAACGCGCCCGGGCCCTGGCCGGCTGCGCCCGCACCGCCGACCTCCTGGAGGCCGACCCCGACCTGGAGGCGCTCTCCTACTACCCGCACCTGCTGGCGTGGGAGATCAGCCGCCTGCCGACCAAGCGCGCGGTGGTCCCGGTCATCCTGCTGGACACCTTCGAGGACACCGGCGACCGCCACCGCGACACCGAACGGCTCCTCCAGCGCCTGGTCTGGCTGATGCCGAACGCGTTCTTCGTCATCGCCGGCCAGCAACCGCCTGGCGTGGGCCGACCCCGCTCTGCAGGGACAGCTGGACTTCACCGGCCCCGACGCCTGGCCCGGCCTCGCACCCCAGACAGAACAGCCTGCCCAGGCCGCCGGCGGCTATCGCCAGCACCTGATCGGCGACTTCTCCCCCGAGGACTGCGACGCCTACCTCGCACGCCGCCTCACCCAGGACGGCCAACCGCTGATCGGCTCCGACATCCGCGCGGTCATCACCCAGCGCTCGCACGGCCTGCCGCTCCACCTGGACCTGGCCGTCGCACGCTTCCTCGAGATCCGCCGCACCGGCCGCACTCCCACCGCCGACAACCTCGACCACACCTTCCCCGCCCTCATCGCCCGCACCCTGTCCGACCTCACCGCCAACGAGCGCCATGTCCTGCGCAGCGCCAGCCTCCTGGACGCCTTCGACCTGGACCTGGCCACCCAAGCGGCAGGCCTGCCCCACCAGGCCGCGGCACGCAGGCTCGTCGAACGGCCGATGATCACCGAGAATCCGTACGCGATCTGGCCCTACCACCTGCACGGCGCCATCCGCGCCGCGCTGCGCCGGGCCGATGACCACACCGAGGACCGCTGGACCCCCGCCGACTGGCACCGAGCCGCCGAACGCGCCCTGGCCGCCCTCGGCCGGCAGTGGCAGGACGCAGGCGCCCTCCTCCCCGGCCGGACCCTCCTCGTCGCGTGTCTGCGCCAGGGCCTGCGCCTGGCCCGCGACCACGACCTGGGCGACCTCGGCTGGCTCACCGACGCCGCCTTTGCCTACACCGACGACTCCGCCTGGGAGCCCCTCCCCCGGCACCGAGCCGCAGCCAGGGCCGGACACACCCGCCGACGCCCTGGCCGAGCTCCTCACCGCCATCGCCCGCCGCCAGCACGAGCACCGCGAACGCACCGCCGAACGCCTCACCGCCGTCCTGGACACCGGCCGGCTCTCCGGCGAACTCGCCGAAATCGCCGTGTACTACCGGGCCAAGGCCCACAAAGACCTCGGCCGCACCGACGCCGCCGCGCGCGGCATGCGCCAGGTCGTCGACGCAGGCGGCCGGCTCGCTCCACGCGACCACCGCGGTCTGGCCAACCTCGCCCGCATCGGCGGTGATTTCCCCACCGCCCTCGCGGCCGTCCCCACCCTGGGCTGGGAGGGCCGCCATCACCGCGTCCTGGCCCACATCCGATGGCCCCACGGCGATATCGACCGCGCCGCGGCCGCCTTCGAAGCCGCGCGGGCCGAAGCAGAACAGCACAACGCTCCGGGCGAGCGGGCTATCGCCCAGACTCTCCTCGCCCTGGTCACCGCCTTCACCGACCCGGCCCGCGCCGACGACGAACTCGCCCTCGCCCACCAGTACCTCGCCCAGCTCGACCAACGCGCCACCACCCTCTACGCCCACGTCGCGGCCCTCATCCGCGACGCCGGCACCGACCGCGACGTCACCGACCGCGCCACCGTCCTGCACACCAGGGGCTGTGCAGACTCCTTACGGCCCCCGCCGACCGGCCACAGACCCACTCCGCCTGCGCCCGGCGGCGGAGTCACTCGCTGTCGGTCCGGGCCTCGGCCCACGGCACGATCACTGCTCGTGCCAGCGTGTGGCTGGACAGGTTGGCGCCCAGGAGGGCGGGGGTGGCGTCGTTGTCCACGCCGAGCGGTTTGACGGACTTGACGTCGAGGGCGTACACGACGATGTAGTAGTGGTGCCGTCCGCTTCCCGCCGGCGGGGCGGCTCCGAGGTAGCGGGTCATTCTGGCGTCGTTGGGCAGCTGGTAGGCGCCCTGGGGCAGGCGGGTGCTGTTCTTGGCTCCGGCGCCGGTGGGCAGGCTGGTGGTACTGGCCGGGAGGTCGGCCACCGCCCAGTGCCAGAATCCGCTGCCGGTTGCCGCGTCCGCGTCGTACACCGTCACCGCGAAGCTCTGTGTGTCCTTGGGGAAGCGGCTCCAGGACAGCTGCGGTGAGGTATCGTTTCCGCCAGCCTTGAGTATGCCGCTGTACTGGGCTTGGGGCAGCCGTTCGCCGTCGCGCACGTCCGTGCTGGTCAGCCGGAAGGACGGCACCTTGGGCAGGCGGTCGTAGGGGGTCCCGGTCGGCTGGGCGTCCGTCGTCGGCGTAGGCGACGTGGGCCGTGTCTGCGCCGTTCCGGTGTCGCACCCCATCACCATGGCGGCTGAAACGCCCAGGGCGACGGCGAGGGCGGACAGGCGACGGCGGCGCGTCCCCGTGCTGTTGCGGGGATTGCCGACAGTGGTGGACGGGGCCGCGGGTATGCGATCGGAGCGGGTGTGCGATGTCATGGTCCTGTCCTCACGTTGAGGGACGTGTGCCGTTGGGAGCGTCGGGGGAGGGAGTGTTGCTCTGTGCTGGAGGGCCTTGCGCCCAGGGTGCGATCACTGCCCGTGCCAGCGTGTGGCGGAACAGGTTGTAGCCCAGGAAACCGGGGGTGGAATCTCTGCTGACGCCGAGCGATTCGACGGATGCGACGTCGAGGGCGTGCACCACGATGTAGTAGCGGTGCCGCCCGCTCCCCGCCGGCGGTGAAGGGCCCAGGTAACGGGCCCTTCTGGCTTCGTTGGGCAGCTGGTAGGCGCCCTGGGGCAGGCGGGTGCTGTTCTCGGCTCCGGCGCCGGTGGGCAGGTGGGTGGTACTGGCCGGGAGGTTGGCCACGGCCCAGTGCCAGAATCCGCTGGCTGTCGGCGCGGTCGGGTTGTACATCGTCACCACGAAGCTCTGCGTGCCCTTGGGGAAACGGCTCCAGGACAGTTGCGGGGACAGGTCCTGCCCGTCGCGGTTGCCGAGCACACCGCTGCGCTGGGCCCGGGGCATCGGCTCGCCGTCGCGCACGTCCGTGCTGGTCAGCCGGAAGGACGGCACCTTGGGCAGGTGGTCGTAGGGGTTCCAGATCACCTGGGCGTCCGTCGTCGGCGTAGCCGGTGTCTGTGCCGGCCGAGCCGGCTGGCGGGAGCTGGCGGCGCACCCCGCCAGCATGGCGGCTGAAACGCCCAGGGCGACGGCGAGGCCGAACTGGCCCCGGCGGCGCGCCCGCACACCGTCGCCGGGATTGCCGGTATCGGTGGATGGGGCCGCCGGCCTGCGGTCAGCGTGTTTGTGCGATATCACAGGCTTCTCCTCACCTTGATGGACGCGAGCTGTCGGGAGCTGCCGTTGTCCACTGGGAACACGAAGGTGGATCCGGCGTGACCGCTCACGTCGCAGCCCTGCCTGCGGTCTGCTGACTACGCGGACGATCCGCGTGTGGGTGTGGGTGGGGCTGGTTGTCCGGTCATGTAGCCGACGGCGGCCGCCAGGATGGCGCGGATGGGGGCGATCTCCGCGAGGGAGCGAGGCGGATAGATCAGGGTGTAAGTGGCGGGAAGCTCCAGCATCACGCCCGCGAGCGGGTGGAACTCGCCCCATCCCAGGTCGAGGACCAGTCGGGCGTCCGCCGGGCTCAGGATCATGTGCATGGATCCGTCTGAGGGATGCACGTGACCCAGCTCGCCGCTCGCCGCGCGCGAGATCGCGTGAGGGTAGGTGTCGCCCTTCAGGCACAACGCGTCGTGGTGCTTTTCCCACCGGCTTGTCCGGTATTGCAGCGGCGGCGAGTCCGACCGGGAGAAGTCGTCGAAGACCGAGACCAAGGCTTGTTTCACCGGCGCGGGCGCGTGCTGGTCCACGACCCTGTTCGGGACCGGGTGCGGGGCGGACTTGGGCCTGGTCCCACCGCGGGCCTGCAGGTCGAGCAGGACGGGACTGACCTCTTCTTCCTGGTCGTGGCTTCTCCCGCCGAAGCGGTCCCGGGCCCGCAAGCGCATGGCCGTCATGCGAAGCCAGCCCCCGGCGTTGTGGGGCAGACCCCCTTCCCCGAGACTTCGCCACTGGCCGTAGTCGTATACGGCCCATGCGCCGGCCCCCAGGATGGTGGCGGCGGCCAGGCCCGCCGGCAGATACCGGTTCCGGTTGATCTCGTTCATGAGCGTGTTCCTCAGGATGGTGGCGGCCGGGCCGGCTGACGGACATCGGTTTGAGGTTGATCGCGCGCGGGAGCGCGATCCTTCCCGGCGCGGCATGGGCGGCGGTGTGCGCCAGGCGTCTGCTCCTGCCCGGCTGGCTTGGTGGTCAGGCAGCGGTGAACTGCTGGTGCAGGCGGCCCAGTCCTTCGATGGCGCTGACCAGCCGGTCGCCGGACCGTAGGTACTGGCGGGGCGTGCGGCCGTGGCCGACGCCTGACGGGGTGCCGGTGAAGATCAGATCGCCGGGCAGCAGCGGGGTGACGGCCGACAGGTAGCCGATGAGTTCGGGCACATCGAAGATCATCTGGCTGGTGTGGCCGGACTGCAGCTCTTGCTCGCCCCGGCGGCAGACGATGGCCAGGTCGGCAGGGTCGGTGAGTTCATCCAGGGTGGTCAGCCATGGGCCGGTGGGGCCGAAGCCGGGATGGGACTTGGCCAGGGAGAACTGGGCCGGGTCGGTGGCGAACTGGCCGGTGCGCTCGGACAGGTCCTGTCCCACCATCAGCCCGGCCACGTGCTCCCACGCCCGCTCGCGTGGCACACCGTCGGCACGGCGGCCGATGACCGCGACGAGCTCGACCTCCCAGTCGACGGTGTCGGACGGCAGGGGCACCGTGGTGTCGGGGCCGGTCAGGCAGGTGACGAACTTGGTGAACACCGATGGCACCGCGGGCAGGCCGATCTCGGCGGCGTGGCCGCGGTAGTTGGTGCCGATCGCGAAGATCTGCCGCGGCCGGGGCACCGGCGGCCCCAGCTCACCGTGCTCCACCGTCCTGCCCTCGGCGCGGCCGGCCCACGCCGCCCGGTCCGCCGCCCAGGCGCGGAAGTCGTCCCAGACTTCCCATAGGTGCATCGGGTCGGGCCCGAAGCGGCCCCCGCTGGCCTCGGCCACGTCCACAACGGTGACGGTGCCGGAGCGGTGACCGGTGATCAGGACGAGACGGTCGTCGTACAGACCCAGACGCATGGAAGACCTTTCCTTTGCGCGACGTGTTGCTCACTACAGCGCCGCCCGAAGGCGACAACTCGACTCTGCCGCCACGCTTCCCATAAGTCCAAGGCATGTTTTTCATCACCACGATAAAATGAACTCATGGCAACCTTGCGGCAGCTCGAGTACTTCGCGACCGTGGTCGACACCGGCTCCTTCACCCAGGCGGCCCACAGGCTCCACGTCACCCAGCCCGCCCTCTCCCATCAGATGCGCGCCCTGGAGGAATCGGTGGGAGGACCGCTGCTGGAGCGGCTGCCCCGTACGGTCAGACTCACCCCGATGGGCCGCGCCATGCTCCCGCACGCCCGCGCCGCACTCGCCGACGTCGAACGCGCCCGATCCGCAGCCCGGCAGGCCGGCGGCCTGGAAACCGCCGAACTCCACCTCGCCACCCTCTACTCCATCACCCTCGGCGTCCTGCCGGGCGTCCTGCGCATCTGGCGACAGCACCACCCAGGCAATCAGATCCGCCTGTTCGAGCACTGGCACACCGACCGCCTTACCGCCGCCATGGCAGCCGGACAGGCCGACCTGGCCGTCGGACCACACCCCTCAGGCTGGGACGGCCCCATCCACGACATCGGCACCGACGAATTCGTCATCGTGGTACCCGCCGACGACCCGGCCACCTCCGACCAAGCCACCCACATCAACCTCACAGCACTGGCCGACCGGGCCTGGGTGCACTTCCCGCCCGGCAACGGCCTGGGCGACATACTCGACCAGGCCTGCGCC
>NZ_JAAAYH010000700.1:0-2948 GCF_018035285.1 Streptomyces sp. MK37H
GGCCGGTGGGCATCGCCTACCCGGTGAGTGACTGGGTGCCGAGCACGGTGAGGAGGGCGAGGCGTTCGGCGTCCTCGGTGTCGGGCTCGGCGGTGTAGACCACGATGCGCAGATCGCTGCCCGCCACGGTGAGCACATCGCAGTCCAGTGTCAGCGGGCCCACCCGCGGATGGTCGATGGTCTTGCGCGATGCCTCGTGGTGGCCGACGGCGCCGGAGTCCCACAGCTCGGCGAACCGCTCGCTGTTCGCGCGCAGTTCCGCGACCAGCCGGCGCAGCCGCTGGTCGGCCGGGTAGCGGGCGGCGGCCGTACGGAGGTCGGCGACCAGCGCGGCCTGGAACTCGCTCCGGGCCTCATGCGTCTGCCGGGAGCCGGTGTCCCCGCTGACGAAATGGCGCCAGACTCCGTTGCGCTCGTTGCCGCGCCACCGGGACGGATCGCCCCTCAGGGCCACATACGGCGGATTGGCCATGAGCAGCGTCCAGGACGCGTCGCTCACGGCCACGGGCGTTCCGGTCAGCCGGTCCAGCAGCCGCTGGACGCTCGGGGTGATGTACGCCGGGACCGTCTCCGGGCCGGGTGGGGCCAGCCCGGCCAGCCGGAAGAGGTGGGCGCGCTCGGCCGCCGACAGCCGTAGCGCCCTGGCCAGGGCCTCGACGACCTGGGTCGAGGGATGGGAGGCCCGGCCCTGTTCGAGGCGGGTGATGTAGTCGACGGAGATCCCGGCGAGCAGGGCCAGCTCCTCGCGGCGCAGCCCGGCCGCGCGCCGCTGCCCACCGGCCGGCAGCCCGGCGGCCTCCGGGGGGACCCGGTCCCGCCAGCGCCGTACCGCCTGTCCGAACTCCGTGGTCGCCATGGTCACCAGTCTGCACCTCGGGCCGGGGACGAGCCTGGTACCCGCGGTCCCAGGAAGACGGAGCACCTGGCTGCCCGCCCGGCGCGGACGCAGCCTGGAGTCATGACAACAACACTCATCACCGGAGCGAACAAGGGTCTCGGCTTCGAGACCGCCCGCCGTCTGATCGCCGCGGGTCACACCGTCTATCTGGGCAGCCGGGACGCCGACCGCGGACGCCGCGCCGCCGAGCAGCTGGGGGCTCGGCTGGTCGTCCTCGATGTCACCGATGACGCGTCCGTGGCCGCCGCCGCGAAGACCGTCGAGGCCGACGGCGGACTGGATGTACTGATCAACAACGCCGGTATCGAGGCGCGGACGCCGGACGGCGGGGTGATCGGCGCCGCCGAGGTCACCGCCGACATGATGCGGCAGGTGTTCGAGACGAACGTCTTCGGCGTGGTGCGGGTGACCCATGCCTTCCTGCCGCTGCTGCGGCGGTCCGCCGCCCCGGTCGTGGTCAATGTCAGCAGCGGGCTGGCCTCGCTGGAGCGGGTCTCCACCCCGGACACCCCCACGCACGCCTATCCGGGGGTCGCGTATCCGGCGTCGAAGGCCACGGTCAACATGGTCACCGTGCAGTACGCGAAGGCGTTCCCGGAGATGCGGATCAACGCCGTGGAGCCCGGCTACACCGCCACGGACCTCAACGCGCACACCGGTCACCAGACCGTCGAGGAGGGCGCCGAGATCATCGTCCGTATGGCGACGGTGGGCCCGGACGGCCCGACGGGAGGCTACTTCGACATCGAGGGCACCCTCCCCTGGTAGCGGGCGGCGGGCTCGTCGGCGCCGCCGCGCTCACTGCGCCCGGCCGGCCCGGGTGCGCCACAGCCACCTGATGTCGCGGGCGAAGGACCAGCTGAGCAGGGTCAGGGCCAGCAGGGCGGCGCCGAAGGCCACCGGATACGGGAGCACATCGGCGCCGACGACCAGCAGCAGGACGCCCTGGAGCGCGGCCACCGTCTTGCGGGCCGTGCTCGGGGGCAGCTGGCCGTTCAGCCAGGGCAGCACCCATGCCGCGGCGACGAAGGCGTAGCGCATGGCGCCGATCAGCAGCACCCAGGGGCCGAGGAAGGTGGCCACATAGATGCTGAGCACCAGGATGAGGACGGCGTCGACCTCCATGTCGAACCGCGCGCCCAGGGAGGACGAGGTGCCGGTGCGGCGCGCGACCTGTCCGTCGACCGCGTCGAGGATCAGCGCGACCGCGGTGAGGGACACCAGGGCGGTGACCGGCGTCGGGCTCTCGAAGGAGTCGGCGACCAGCGCGGTCACCCCGCCGACGAGCGTGGCCCGCGCCAGGGTGACGCGGTTGGCCGCGCCGAAGGAGGCGAGCCAGGACCGCTGCAGGGCGCGGGTGAGCACCGCCCAGGTGGCGACCGCGAAGGCCAGGCCGGTCAGCCAGCCCGCGGGTCCCAGGTCGATCGCCGTGCCGAGCAGGACGAGCAACAGCAGCTGCGCGGCCGCGCCCGCGGCTGTCTCGTTGCGCAACAGCGTCGTGTTGTAGGGATTGTTCAGGGCCACCGTGCACCCTCCGGGCTGTGTGGCGGAGTGGATGGGTGCCGCGTACCGTGTTCGCGGCTTCATGGTCATCCGTACGTGGGCCACCGTCCGATTGTTCAACCTCTCAGGAGAACGTCGTATGACGCGCACCGCCCGTGCCTTCTGGCTCCACTCCCCCGGCCATGGCGAGATACGGGAGGTGGACCTGCCCGAACCAGGGCCCGAGGACGTGGTGGTGCGCACGCTGTGCTCCGGGGTGAGCCGTGGTACGGAGACCCTGGTCTTCCGTGGTGGCGTACCGGAGAGCCAGTACAGCGCGATGCGCGCGCCGTTCCAGGACGGCGAGTTCCCGGGGCCGGTGAAGTACGGCTATCTCAATGTGGGTCTGGTCGAGGAGGGGCCGGCGTCCCTGCGGGGGCGCACCGTCTTCTCCCTGTATCCGCATCAGACCCGCTATGTGGTCCCGGCGAGCGCGGTGACCCCGGTGCCGGAGGGCGTGCCCGCGCCGCGCGCGGTGCTGGCGGGGACGGTGGAGACCGCGGTGAAC
>NZ_JAAAYH010000701.1:0-2934 GCF_018035285.1 Streptomyces sp. MK37H
GGTGGAGGCGACCACCGCCCCGCGCTGCCGAGCGAGCCGCAGCAGGTGGGCCGCCGCCAGCATGGGCTGCACCTGGGCGTCCTGCGGATAGAGCGCGCCCCCGGCGGCCTCGCGGGTCAGCCGTGGTTCGAGGGTGCGGAGTTCGGCCCCGGACACCTCCCGTACGACGACGCCACGGGCCCGCTGCCGCTCGGCCAGCGTTCGCAACGCGGCCAGGGCGGCAGGGGTGGAGGCGACCACCAGCCCGCCCTTCTGCTCGAACTCCCACCACTCGCCGTACGGGCCCAGGTCCTCGCCCCACACCTGCCGCGAGTACCGTGCGAGCTCCAGCTCCGGGCCCGGCTCCTTGTCCGAGACCAGGACGTTTCCCTCGCCCGCGCCCGAGGTGCCGCCCGCGATGGCGCCCCGGTCGACCACCACGACCCGCAGCCCGGCGAGGGTGGCGAACCAGGCGGCGGCCGCGCCGACGACTCCGGCGCCGATGACGACGAGGTCGGCGGTCCTCGGCAAGTCCTGGTGCATCGAGTCCTGGTGTGTCGATTCGTTTCCGCCCGGAGTCATGGGCCACCGGCCCACAGCCCGCGCACATGGCCGATATGGCGGTGCGTCATGGCCTCGGCGCCGCGTGCGTCCCCCGCCTCCACGAGGTCCAGAAGAGCGTGGTGCTCGGCCGCCGACTGGCCGAGCCGCCCGCTCTCCAGCAGGGGAATGAGCCCCAGCAGCCGGGTCTGGGAGCGGAGTTCGGAGACCACGTCCACCAGCCGCCGATTCCCGGCGTAGCCGAGCAGGGTGAGATGGAAGACCCGGTCGGCCTCGATATAGCCGATGAGGTCGCCGCGTTCGGCCGCGTCCACGATGGCCTGGGCCAGCTCCCGCAGGGCGGGCAGATCCCCGGGCGGGATACGGGGGACGGCCTCCCGTACGGTGGGCGGCTCGATGAGCAGACGGATGGACGCCAGGTCGTCCAGGTCCCGCTCGGAGACCTCGGTGACCCGGAACCCCTTGTTGGGCACCGAGACCACCAGCCCCTCCTTCACCAGGTCGAGCATCGCCTCACGGACGGGCGTGGGGGAGACGTCGAAGCGGGCGCCGAGGGCGGGCGCCGAGTAGACGGCGCCGGGGGCGAGTTCACCGGAGATGATGCCCGCGCGCAGGGCGTTTCTGACCCGGTCGCGCAGGCTTTCGCGCTTGTCGAGCGGCTCAATACCGGTGCGGCGTCCACGGGGAGCGGACCCGGTCATGTCCCATCCACCACCGATCTCCCTCCCCTCTCTACACCAGAAACCCGGCCGGGAACGGATCCTCGGGGTCGAGATGGAACTGCGCGGTGCCGGTGATCCACGCCCGCCCCGTGATCGAGGGCACGACGGCGGGCAGCCCCGCCACCGTGGTCTCCTCCAGCAGCCGCCCGATGAACCGCGTCCCGATGAACGACTCGTTCACGAACTCCTCGCCGAGCCCCAGCTCACCGCGTGCGTACAGCTGCGCCATCCGCGCGGAGGTGCCGGTGCCGCAGGGGGAGCGGTCGAACCAGCCCGGGTGGATGGCCATCGCGTGGCGGGAGTGGCGCGCCGTCGAGCCCGGGGCCTGGAGGTAGACATGGCGGCAGCCGGTGATGTCCGGCCGCTCGGGGTGGTGCGGCGGGTCCTGCGCGTTCACCGCGTCCATGATCTTCAGCCCGGCGGTCAGCAACTCCTGCCCCGCCGCCCGGTCGAAGGGCAGCCCGAGGGCGTCCAGCTCCACGATGGCGTAGAAGTTGCCGCCGAACGCGATGTCGTAGCGCACCTCGCCGAAGCCGGGCACCCGCACCGTACGGTCGGTGGCCAGGCAGAACGCGGCCACGTTCCGGATCGTCACCGAGGTGGCGGCCCCGTCGCGCACGGCGACCTCCGCGACCACCAGGCCCGCCGGGGTGTCCAGGCGGATGGTGGTGACCGGCTCCCGCACCTCGACCATCCCGGTCTCGACCAGCACGGTGGCCACGCCGATGGTGCCGTGCCCGCACATGGGCAGCACCCCGGACACCTCGATGAAGAGCACGCCGTGATCCGCGTCCGGCCGGGTCGGCGGCTGGAGGATGGCGCCACTCATCGCGGAGTGGCCGCGCGGCTCGTACATCAGCAGGGTGCGCAGATCGTCGCGGTGCTCGATGAACCACTGCCGGCGCTCGGCCATGGTCGCGCCCGGGAGCGTCCCCACCCCGCCGGTGACCACCCGGGTGGGCATGCCCTCGGTGTGGGACTCCACGGTGTGCAGCACCCGCCGCGACCTCATCGGCGCCCCCTGACGCGTATCCCGGCCCTCACCGGTACGGCGACCCCCACCGGCACGGCCCTCACCGGTACCCCAGCGCGAGCACCGTCTCGGTCTCCCGGACGACGCGGGCCGCCACCTCCCCGGCCAGCCGGGAGCGCGGCGGGCGGCACGGCCCGCCGCGCAGCCCGGCGAGGTCCATGGACGCCTTGATGGCCTGGACGAACTCGGTCCTGGAGTCCCAGCGCAGCAGCGGATGCAGCGCGCGGTACAGCGGCAGCGCCTTCTCCAGGTCCGCGCCGACGCCCGAGGTGGCGAGCCGGTACAGCTCCACGGTGGTGTCGGGAATCGCGTTCGGATACCCGGCGATCCACCCCACGGCCCCGGCGAGCCCCAGCTCCAGCAGGACGTCATCGGCGCCGATCAGCAGATCAAGACCGGGGGCGCGCTCGGCGATCTCGTACGCCCGCCGCACATCCCCGCTGAACTCCTTGACCGCGACGATCAGCCCCTCCGCGTGCAGCTCGGCCAGGAGCTCCGGGGTGAGGTCGACCTTGGTGTCATGGGGGTTGTTGTACGCCACCACCGGCAGCCCGGCGCGCGCCACATCGCGGTAGTGGCCGACCACGGCCTCCCGGTCGGCGCGGTAGCTGTTCGGCGGCAGCGCCAGCACCGCCCGCG
>NZ_JAAAYH010000702.1:0-2894 GCF_018035285.1 Streptomyces sp. MK37H
CCGTGCCGGGCCACCCTCAACCGCACGTCCGCCGGGAGGGCTTCCAGGCCCGCCGACGTACGGGCGCGTTCCAGGGCCTCCGCTCGCACCGCCTCCAGAGTCGACAGCGGGTCCGCCCGCGCGTCCAGCGCCAAGCCCATCCGGGCCTCCGGTGTCGTCCGGCGGCCCCGTAGCAGGACGTGGGCGCGCTCCACGCCGTCCAGCGACTCCGCGTCCGACAAGAGGGCGGCTTCCAGGGCACGGCCGCGTAGCAGGGCGCCCTCGCCGTCGCCCGTTTCCACGAGCACTTCCTGAAGGCGACGCCGTCGCAGCTGGACCAGGAACCAGCACAGGGAAAGCACGAACAGCACCGCAAGCGCCGCGATGACGGCCGGCCAGAACCATCCGGTGTCCCGCCACCGCGTGCGATCCGCCCGGCTGAGCAGCACATCGTCGCGGCCGTCGAACGGCGGCCACCCGGCCAGGATCACCGCGCCCGCAGCGGCCAGCACCAGACCCACGAGCGCCAGCAGCACCCGGTTGACGACACTCAGCATGGCGCGCTCACCCCTTCGACTTCGCGGAGCGCCGTACGTGGACGGAGAGGGCGGGCGGCCGGGCCAGGCCCAGTTGGCGGATGCCCTCGTGGAGGGCGGCGTCCAGATCCGCGCGTACCTCGTCCAGATCGCGGAAGTGGGCCATGGCGCGGGCCCTGATCCGCCGTCGGCCGACGTCCACGCGGGCCGACCGGACACCGGGCACCTCCATCGCCCGGTCCCGCAGCACCAGCCCCGCCGACGTTCGGTCGATTCCCGCTCGAACGGCGGCCTCAGCTTCTGCCCCCGCCCCCGACTCCGGCTCCGGCGCGCGCATCGGGAGCAGCCCTCGCAGCCCCGGCGCCATCGCGAGGATCACCATCCACACCCCCAGCGCGGCCAGCAGCGCCGCCCCGCCCACGATCCACGCGTTGTCCAGCGGCCGTGAGGCGAGTTCATCGGCGAACCAGTCCCGCCACCGCATGGCGCGCCGCCCCGAGCGCACGGCCGCCACGTCGTACAGCAGCAGCCCGCTGACGGCGGCGATGGCCAGGGCGACGATCCCGGCCGGTACCCGCCGCTCGGACCAGAAGCGCCGGACGCGCCCGGGCGGATCCCCGTCCCCGGCACCGGAACCGGCACCCGTCCCCGCCCTCGCGCCGTACGCCGACGCCGAGGTGGACTGACGCATCTTCTGGTCCGCGTTCATCGCACCCTGTCCCTCCCCCGACGCGCCCTGCGCTCCGGGCGCTCCCACTGCGGCACATGCAGCCGTTCGACCGTCACCGCGACCTCGGACACCTCCATGCCCGTCATCTCGCCTACCCGTTCGATCACCTGACGACGCACCGCACCGCAGTGCGCGCCGATGTCCGAGGGATAGCCGAGCTCGACGGCGACCCGGACGCGCGCGACGCCCCCGCGCACCGCGGCGACCGCGTACGGCCGTCCCGCGCCGACGACATCGGCGAGGGCGACCTCACCGGGCTCCACACCGGCATCCGCACCCGTATCCGCACCGGCATCCGCGGCGCCGCCGCCCCGCAACGCCTCCCGCGCCGCCTGCGAGGCGATCTTCGCGACGACCCGGTCCGCGATCCGCGTCGCACCCCGCTCACCCGGCTCCACCACGGCACGTCCTTACGGTCGTCATGGCGCTCACCGTGGCCGTCCGTCACGGCCACGGGAACGGAAGAAGTCGCCCGGTTCCAGATCACCGTCCAGGAACCGGCCGACGATGAACCCGACGGCTCCCAACGCCGCCACCAGCAGAAAGGCCCCGAAACCACCGAAGTAACCTGCGAAAGCCAGCGCCATTCCCGCGATCATTCCGACCCCGGCCATGCTCATCGTGTGCTCCTTCGCTGGAGCCGACCGGAACCGCTGCCGGCCTACTGGAGCCGCGGCTCCGGCGATTCCTCTTCCTCGTCCGGCAACTTCACATCGCTGACCGCGATATTGACCTCGACGACCTCGAGGCCGGTCATCCGCTCGGCCGCCGCGATCACGTTCTCCCGTACGGCCCGTGCGACATCGGCGATGGAGACGCCGTAGTCCACCACGATCTCCAGGTCGAGGGCCGTCTGCACCTCCCCCACCTCCGCCTTCACCCCGCGAGTGACCGACCGGCCGCCGGGCACCCGGTCCCGTACGACCCCGAAGGTACGCGCGAGACCGCCGCCCATCGCATGGACGCCGACCACATCGCGGGCCGCCATACCCGCGATCTTCTCCACGACGCCGTCGGCGATGGTGGTGCGCCCCCGCACGGCCGGGTCGCCTCCGCCCCGCCTGGTCCGATCGGTGGCGGCGGCTGCCGCGGCGATGCCGGGCCCGGCGCCCAGCGTCCTGGGCGTACCGGCGGCGGGTTCCGTGGCGGGGTTCTCGGGTCGGTTCCGTGGTGCGGTCTCGGACATCACCGATCGTCCCTTCCGAGGCGAAGAGCGGTGGAAGCGATTTCCGCTCGCTCTATTTGCCACCTTAAAGGGGCCTTCCCCGAACCGCTTCGGAGATGCGGCACTCGCGCGATCGATACGGCAGGCTGAGAGCGGTAGGGCTCACGTCCGTACGGCGGTAAGGGGTGCACGGTGGTCACGGACCGGCTCGCGCAGACCGTAAGGGAGCAATTGCGGCTCGGCCGGCTGCTGCCCCTGGGCGCGCGGGAGGACGGCTCCTGGATCACCGAACGCGCGGCGAGCGATGTGCTCGGGCGGGCCGCCGCCGAGGTCCCCGGCGCGCACCTGGGAGCGCTGCGGATCGAGCCCGCCGACCCCGGCACCGCCGGGACGCCCGCGGTGCCGCCCCCGCCGAGCGCGCTTCCGCCGGGGCCCCTGCGCATCGCGGCGGAGTGCGGGGCGACGCTGGAGGAACCGCTTCCGG
>NZ_JAAAYH010000703.1:0-2872 GCF_018035285.1 Streptomyces sp. MK37H
ATCACCAGCGTCGTCTCCGGCACCCGCCGCGGGCGCGCGGAAGCGGAGGCGGAGGCCGTACCGCCCGAGGATGAATCGAGTCCGGACCGAGAAGACCGAGAGGGAGGCCGGTAGTGGCCGGAACCATATCCAGGTTGCCCGACGTTGGATGGATGCTGCGTCCGCTGACCGGTATCCCCGGGGTGCGGCACGCCGTCGTCGTTTCGCAGGACGGCCTGCGCATGGGCCACGACTCCGCCGAGGGACTGACCGGCGAGGTGTCCCGGCTCGGGGTGGACGAGGCCGAGTCGCTGGCCGCCGCCTGTGCCGCGCTCACGGTCACCAGCCAGTCCACGGTGTCGCTGCTGTTCGGCGACGAGGCCGGGGTGCGGCAGCTGATGATCGAGTCCGACAGCGGGTTCGTGCTGTTCACCTCGGCCGGTCAGGGCGCCTCGCTGGGGGTGGCCACCGATACGGAGGCGGATGTGGGCCTGGTGGCCCAGCAGATGCAGTTACTGGTCGCGAAGATCGGTGCCCATCTGAGCAGCCGGCCGCGGGAGCCGATGGGCCGCCCGACGTCATGAGCCGGCCCGGCGAGGAACGCACCACGGCCGCGGTGCGCCCCTATGTGATCACACGGGGGCGCGCCGGTTCCTCACGGGATGCTCTGCCGCTGGAAACACTTGTCGTGACGTCCGGGAGCGGGCTGCCGCCGCATCTCCAGCCCGAGTACCGGCGGATCGCCGACTTCTGCCAGGGGCTGCTGTCGGTGGCGGAGGTCGCCGCCCATCTGGGTCAGCCACCGGCCGTGGTGCAGGTGCTGCTCGCGGATCTCATCGACTGGGGGCACATCGTGGCGCGTCCGCCGATCCGGGTGGTCAAGCGAAAACGTGCCGATTTGGACTTGCTGAGGAAGGTGCTCGATGGGCTTGAGAGCAAGCTCTGAGATCTCGATGGCCGGTACGGACGGCACAACCAGGACCGACCACACGGCCCACCCGGGCCACGCGGACCGCACGATCCGCACAGACCGCACGACCCGCACAGACCACACCCACGAGACAGGCGAGACGGGCGATACGGACGACATGGATGACATGGACGACACCCCCGTCATGTACGTGGAGTCCAGCGTGGCCGGGGCGGCCAAGATCCTGGTGGTCGGCCCGATGGGCGTCGGCAAGACCACGCTGATCGGCACGGTGTCGGAGATCAAGCCGCTCTCCACCGAGGCGACGATGAGCCAGGCCGGGGCCCGGCTCGACACCAAGGTGCGGCCGTCGAAGACCACGACCACCGTCGCGCTGGACTTCGGGCGGATCACCCTGGGCGGCGAGCTGGTGCTGTACCTCTTCGGCACCCCCGGCCAGCAGCGGTTCCTCCCCGCCTGGAAGGACCTGGCGCGCGGTGCGCTGGGCGCGCTCGCGCTGGTCGACACCCGCGATCTGGAGGCGTCCTTCGACGCGATCGGGCATCTGGAGGACCTGGATGTGCCGTTCTCCGTCGCCGTCAACGCCTTCCCGGACAGCACGCCGCACAACGAGGACGAGCTGCGCTCCGCGCTCGATCTGCTCCCGCACACCCCACTGGTCATCTGTGACGCCCGGGAGCACAAGTCCTCGGTGCAGGCGCTGATCTCGCTCGTCTCGCATCTGATCGAGACGCTGACGGAGGCGTCATGACCGCCCGGGCCGCGTCCCGGGTGCCGCTGTACGGGACCGCGCTCGACGGTCCGCTCACCGAGCTGTACGAGCGGATGCGGCGCGACCACGGTCCGGTGGTCCCGGTGGAGATCGCGCCCCGGGTCGAGGCATGGCTGGTCATCGGCCACCGTGAGCTGCTCCATCTCACCCGCGACGAGCAGTACTTCTCGCATGACCCACGCCGCTGGACCCCGCTGCGCGAGGGCCGGGTGGCGGCCGACTCGCCGCTGATGCCGCTGGTGGGCTGGCGCCCGGCGCTGCTGTTCGCCGACGGCACGGCGCACCGCCGGATGCGCTCGGCGGTGGCCGACGCGCTGGGGCGGGTCAACGGCCATGAGCTGATCCGCAGAGTGCGGGCCGCCGCGGAGCGGCTGGTCGCCGGGTTCGCCGACCAGCACGCGGCGGATCTGGTCGAGCAGTACGCCCGCCTCCTGCCGCTGCAGGTCGTCACCGAACTGCTGGGCCTCGACGAGGAGAACGGGGCCCGGCTGGTCGAGACGCTCACCACGATCGTCGCCCCGACCGTGGCCGCCACCGGCGCCAACAAGCGGATGGGCCAGATCCTGCTCCAGCTGATCGCCGGGAAGAAGCGGCGGCCGGGCGCGGATCTGACGTCCTGGCTGCTGGAGCACCCCGTCGGGCTCAGCGACGAGGAAGTACTGCACAACCTCGTGGTGATCATCGTCGCGGGCAACAACACCACCGTGAACTGGATCGCCTCCACGCTCCAGATCCTGCTCACCGACCCCGCGTTCCGCTCCTCGCTGGCCCGTGGCCACCTCACCGTGGACGACGCGCTGGACCTGGTGCTGTGGCGCCAGCCGCCCACCCAGAACTTCCCCGGCCGCTACGCCACCCGCGATCTGCGCTTCGGCGGCCAGGACATCCGCGCCGGGGACATGCTCATCCTGGGCCTCGCGGGCGCCAACGCGGACCCGGAGGTGCTGCCCGAGGACGGGCGTCCGGTGGTCGGCAACCGCTCGTACCTCGCCTTCGGGGCGGGCCCGCACGGCTGCCCGGCGCGGGATCCGGCCCGGCTGATCACCCGTACCGCCGTGGACACGCTGCGCCACCGGCTGCCGGATATCGAGATCGCGGTGCCGGAGGAGCAGCTTCCGTGGATCACCTCGCCGTGGTCGAAGGGCCTGGCCAAGCTGCCGGTGCGGTTCTCCGCGCCGCAGCTCGCCGCC
>NZ_JAAAYH010000704.1:0-2844 GCF_018035285.1 Streptomyces sp. MK37H
TACGCGTCCGCGTACTTCGTATCGGCCGACGGATCGAGCGCCAGCCGGTACCCCCGCTTGACCACCGTCTGGATCAGCTTCGGCGAGCCAAGAGCCGTCCGCAGCCGAGCCATCGCCGTCTCCACCGCATGCTCATCACGCCCAGCCCCCGGCAACGTCCGCAGCAGCTCCGACCGCGCCACGACCCAGCCGGGCCGACGGGCCAGAGCCCGCAGCAACGCCATCCCGGCGGGCGGCACCGTACGAAGCTCCCCGTCCACGACCACCGCGTGACCGCGGATCTCCAGCCGCCGCCCGGCGACCGGCAACGGCCGCACCCGCCCCGGAAGTTCCGCGGTCAGCAGCTGCACAAGCGGCCCGAGCCGGAACCGTTCGGGCTGGGAGGTGGGAATGTCGTGGGCCTCCAGCGGCAGCGCGGTGACCGGCCCGACACACGCGGGCAGCACATCATGGCGGAGCGCGTCCAGCAGCTCCTCGCGCATCCCGCGCCGCTCCGCCCGGTCCAGCAGGCTCGCGGCGGCGGGCGCGCTGGTGAAGGTGACGGCGTCCAGGACGCGGGCGACCGTCGCGTCCAGCAGCCGGTCCAGGGGCCCGATGTCCTCCGGTGGCATCCAGCGGTACACCGGCACCCCGACCACCTCCGCTCCCCCGGCCCGCAGCGACTCGACGAAGCCGGGCAGCGGCTCGCCGTGCAGCTGGACGGCGATGCGGTGCCCCTCGACGCCCTCCTCCAGCAGCCGCTCGAGCACCTCGGCCATCGACTCGGAGGCCGGGTACCACTCCTCGGTGAGCCCGGCGGCCCGGATCGCCCCGCGCACCTTGGGCCCGCGGGCCAGCAGCCGCACCTCGCGCAGCCGGTCGAGCAGGGCGTCGCCCAGGCCCCAGCCGTCGGCGGCCTCGACCCAGCCGCGGAAGCCGATGGCGGTGGTGGCGACCACGACATCCGGGGCGCTGTCGATCAACTGCTTGGTGGCGGCGAGGAGTTCGGAGTCGTCGGCCAGCGGCACGATCCGCAGCGCGGGCGCGTGCACCACCTCCGCGCCGCGGCGCCGCAGCAGGGCGCCGAGCTCATCCGCGCGGCGCGCGGCGGTGACCCCCACGGTGAATCCGGCGAGAGGGCCGACGGGCACCTCGTCGCCCGCGGCTCCGGTCTGTTCTCGGTGCATGGCTCTCGTCCCGATCTCCCGATCTCCCGATTCACTCGTGTATGGGCGCCTTCGGTTCCGCATCCTGTCGCCGTCCCGTGTCGGTGGCGGTTCACGGAGGTTTCCCAGGCGTAACGGAGCGGACGGCCGGGGGCTTCCCCGGCCGACCGTACGCCCCGGGCCGCCGGGACGCCCGGAGCCCCCTGGGCGCCCCGCTCAGACGTCCGCGTAGGCGGGTTGCCGCTCCGACCGCGGATCATGCGCATCCGCCTGTGCGGCGGACACCGTCGCCGGGCGGCGGGCGCCACGGAGGTATACGGCCCAGGTGACCGCGGAGCACACCGCGTAGAAGCCGAGGAAGGAGACGAAGGCGGGAGTCCCGGAGTGGGCGCTCGCGAACGACTCCCGGAAGGCGAGGTTGATCCCGAGCCCGCCGAGCGCGCCGACCGCCCCGATCAGCCCCATCGCCGCGCCCGACAGCCGCCGCCCGTAGGCCGCGGCCTCCTCGCCGGTCAGACCGCGGGCCACGGCCTTCGCCTGGAAGATGCCGGGGATCATCTTGAAGGTGGAGCCGTTGCCGAGCCCGCTGAGGACGAAGAGGGCGATGAAGCCGACGAGGAAGACGGCCAGCGACTTCTGCGCGGAGGCGTAGACGACCACGACGGTCGCGGCGGCCATGGCGGCGAAGGTCCACAGCGTGATCTTCGCGCCGCCGTGGGCGTCGGCGAGCCGGCCGCCGACGGGGCGGATGAGCGACCCGAGCAGCGGGCCGATGAAGGTGAGCGAGGCGGCCTGGAGCGGGGTGCGGTCGAACTGGTTCTGCAGCACAAGACCGAAGGCGAAGCTGTAGCCGATGAACGAGCCGAAGGTGCCGATGTAGAGCAGCGACATGATCCAGGTATGGGCGTCCCGCGCCGCCTCCTTGGCCGCCCCGGTGTCGTTGCGCACCGGCGCCAGGTTGTCCATGAACAGCGCCGAGAGCGCGACCGCGACCACGATCAGCGGGATGTAGACGGCGAGCACGAGCCGCGGATGGGCCGCCCCGGCGGTGCCGATCACCAGTAGGCCGATCAGCTGGATCACGGGGACGCCGATGTTGCCGCCGCCCGCGTTGAGCCCGAGCGCCCAGCCCTTCCTGCGCAGCGGGTAGAAGGAGTTGATGTTGGTCATGGACGAGGCGAAGTTGCCGCCGCCGACTCCGGTGAGCGCCGCGACCACCATGAAGGTGGTGTACGAGGTCCCGGGCTCCATCACCACGGCGGCGGTGATCGAGGGCACGAGCAGCAGCCCCGCGCTGATGATCGTCCAGTTGCGCCCGCCGAACCGCGCGACCGCGAAGGTGTACGGCACCCGCAGCACCCCGCCGACCAGGGTGGGCATCGCGACCAGGAAGAACTTCCCGGCCGGGTCGACGCCGTACTCCGGCCCCATGAACAGGACCATCACCGACCACAGGCTCCAGATGGAGAACCCTATGTGCTCGGAGACGATGGAGAAGATCAGATTCCGGGTGGCGATCCGCTCGCCCTTCTCCCTCCAGAAGCTCTCGTCCTCCGGGTCCCACTGCTCGATCCAGCGGCCCCCTTTGCGTGCGGCGGTGGTCGGGGCAGTCATCACGCCTCCACAGTTCTCGGTGTCGCTGCCTGACGGTAGGGACGGCGGATTTCCGTGCTGTGGCGGCAGGTGACGCGGACGAAAC
>NZ_JAAAYH010000705.1:0-2809 GCF_018035285.1 Streptomyces sp. MK37H
GATGGGCCAGGAGGCGGGGTCCACGAAGCTCGGACCGCGGACACCCTTGTCCAGCCAGTCGGCCACATCCGCCAGTACATATCCGGCCAGTGCCAGATGCCCGTCCACGGTGTCCCCGGCGATATGCGGGGTGAGCAGCAGATTCGGACAGCTCAGCGCGGACTCGCCGAGCCGCGGCGGCTCGGGGTCGAAGACGTCCAGCGCGGCGAACAGCCGCCCCGCCAGCACCTGTTCGAGCAGCGCGCCCTGGTCGACCGCCGGTCCCCGCGCGGAGTTGACGACCACGGCGTGATCGGGGATCCGCTCGATGAGCCGGGCGCTCACCAGGCCACGGGTGTCGGGGAGATCGGGCACATGCACGGAGAGGAACGGGCAGCCGAGCGCCTCCTCCAGCGTGGCGGTCCGCACCCCCAGCGCGGCGGCCGCCTCCTGGTCCAGATACGGGTCGTACACCACCACATCGCAGCGGAACGGCCTGAGCAGGGTGATCAGGGCGCGGGCCGTGGAGCTCGCGCCGAGGATGCCCACCCGCCGGCCGGTGAGTTCACCGCCCCGGAAGCCGCTCTGCTTCCAGCCGCCCGCGCGCATCGCAGTGTCGAAGAGCGGCAGCCTGCGGGCCAGGGTGAGCATCGCCGCCAGGCAGTACTCCCCCACGGACCAGGCGATCCGCCCGGCGGCCGAGAAGACCGCGACGCCCTGGTCGAGCACCTCGCGGTCGATGAGCTTCTTCACCGTCCCGGCGGCGTGCGCCACCACCCGGGGGCCACCGCCACCGGCCCAGATCGCCCGGTCCAGACGGGGCGTGCCCCAGCTGGTCAGCAGCACATCGCTGCCGGCGGCGAGCCGGGTCACCACGTCCGCGGTCAGCGGCTCATCGGCCCAGCTCACCTCGTAACGTTTCGCCATCAGCCGCCGGGCCTCGGCGCTGATCACATCGGCGGCACGCTGGGGGGTCATGGCGACGGCGAGTCTGGACAACCTGGCTCCTCGGACGGGATCGGCACGGATCTGCCCTGTGGCGGTCGTCATGACCGTAGGGGCGCTCCGCCATGCCCGTCCAAGCCCACTTTCGCATCGCCCCATACCGTGAGGGCATGAACCTCTCCCTGCAGCAGCTCCGCGGCTTTGTGGCGGTGGCGGAGGAGCAGCACTTCGGCCGCGCCGCCGCCCGCCTCAATATGACCCAGCCCCCGCTGACCCGTCAGATCCAGGCGCTGGAACGCGCCCTGGACGTCGTCCTGTTCGAGCGCACCGGACGAGGCGCCCGGATCACCGCGGCGGGCCGGGTCTTCCTCGACCACTGCCACCGGGTGCTGGCCCTGCTGGACGCCGCGCCGACCGCCACCCGCCGCGCCGCCGAGGGCCGCACCGGCACTCTGCGGCTGGCCTTCACCGCGATCGGCGCGTACGCCATCCTGGCCGACGTGCTGGACCTGGTGAAGCGGCATCTCCCCGATGTCACCGTCGAGTTGACCGAACTGGTCAGCCCCGATCAGTTCGCCGCCCTCTCGGAGCTGCGCATCGACCTGGGTCTGGTGCGGCCGCCCATCCCCGAGGGGTACGCCTCGCTCCTGGTCCACTCCGAGGACCTCGTCCTCGCGGTGCCCTCCGGCCACCCGCTGGCCCATGACGACGACGGCGCCCCCGTCGCGCTGACCGACGTGGCCGATGACTACATCGGCTACAGCCCCGAGGGCTCCCGCTATCTGCACGACATCTGCGCCGCCATGATCGGGGTGGACCGCTACGCCGTCAGCCAGTTGACCTCCCAGGTCCCCACCATGCTCGCCCTGGTCCGCGCGGGCCTGGGCTGCGCCCTGATCCCCCGCTCGATCATGACCATGGGCGTCCACGGCGTCCGCTACCGCGAACTGGCCCCGGCCGACGCCCACTCCGTCACCCTCCACGCCTGCTGGAGCCCCGACAGCCCCAACCCGGCTCTCCAGCGGCTGGTGGACGTCCTCAACCAGGAGCGCTCGGGAGGTGGCTGTGAGATAGGCCATATGCGGCGGTAAGTAACGGTCCAAAGATATATAAACAGCCGCCGGGCCATTGAGCAGAGGGCCTTCGTGATCCGTATTCGCCGGTGCAAGTACGGGCGGACACTGCTCCGCACAACGACCGGCGTCCCCGCCAGGAGGCTCTATGCGATCCCGGTACTTCGTGACAGGTACCTCCCTCCTCATAGGTTCCGTGGTGGTCACCCTCGGCGTGATCATGTCGCCCGTCCTGACGGGTGTGCAGCAGACGAACCAGACGAACCTGGCGAAGACGAGCTCGACCCAGTACGGACCGCTCACCGGCGCCGACCGGGACTTCGTGGTCAAGGTGCGGCTCGCCGGGCTGTGGGAGTATCCCGTCGGTGAGCTGGCCCTCAAGAAGGGCACCACGGCGGCGGTGAAGACAGCCGGTGAACACCTGATCGTGGGGCATGCGCAACTGGACGACGCCTCGCGCGACATCGCACCCAAACTCGGCATCACCCTGCCCAACAAGCCCACGCCGCAGCAGCAGGGGTTCCTGGACACCCTGACGGCCGCCACGGGCAAGAACTTCGACAGCCAGATGGCCCAGATCCTGCGCATCACCCACGGCCAGATCTTCAGCTCCATCGCCAAGATCCGGGCGACCAGCAAGAACACCCTGGTGCGTCAGCTCGCCACCCAGGCCAACAACACGGTGCTGGACCACATCACCCAGATGGAGAACACCGGGATGGTCGACTACGGGCGGCTTCCCGCCCAGATCACCGCGACCCCGACCCAGGGCCCGAACTTCACCAAGCCGGTGATGCCCAAGCCCGGTGAGC
>NZ_JAAAYH010000706.1:0-2778 GCF_018035285.1 Streptomyces sp. MK37H
CCCGGTCAGCTCGGGCAGAGGCGAGCCCGGTGCCCCGGGCCGCCCCGGCTCACGCGACCGCGACGAAAGCGCGGCTCAGTGGCCCGCCAGGGCGGCCCGCGCCACCTCAAGGGCGGCCACCCCACGCGCCCTCGCCCGGATCGCCGAGCGGCACGCCCGCGCCCTCCACCGCACCCGCCGCCAACGAGCCGAGACCGCCGCCGCCCGTGAGGAGGGGCGGGAGCGCATATCCCGGGGCCGTTATGGCGGCCTTACGGTCGTCGCCGTGTATGGCGCGGCGGGGGCGCTCGCTGTGGTGGCGCTGGTGTGGACCGAGTGGCATGGCGTGCGGCAGGCGGAGGCGGCGCTGGCCTTCGGGGCGCTCATCGCCGTGGGGGAGGCGATCCGGTGCGTCGAGGCGCCGCCCGCGCTGCCGGGCGGCGGCGGGGGAGTGCCCGATCCGCGCGGTGAGCCAGCGCCCCTCGCCGCCGCCGGCGCCCTCGGTTACGCCGTGCTCGGGCGACTCGGCGGGGAGCCCGCCACCCACGGCGTCCTCCAGGTGGTCACCGTCGTCGTGGCCGCATCGCTCGCCGGGCTGGTGGCGCCGCTCGCGCTCGGCTGCCCGGTCGACCCCGGCCACACCGCCCGCCGGGTGCTGACCGCCGCGTTCGCCGCCGTCTGCTTCCAACCGCTGCACCGGACCGGCCGTTTGGCCGACTGGCTCGGCCACGGCCCGTCCATCGTCGGCTATTTGCTCGCCCTGCTGGCCCTGACCGCCCTGTGCGACGCCGTCCTGGCCGCCGCCCTCGCCCGCGCCCGTACCGGCTGGCCTTACGGGCCGCTGCTCCGCGACGAGTTGCGGTCGCTGCCCGGGGTCGGGGCGGCGGTCTGCGCGACCGCGGCCGTGATGGCGCTCACCGTGGCCGTCGCCGGGCTGTGGCCGGTGCCGGTGCTGGCGGTGCCGCTGCTGCTGATCCAGTACTCCTACCGCCGCTACGCCGGGATACGGGCCACCTACCGCCAGACCATCGCCTCCCTGGCCCGGTCGACCGAGATAGCCGGGTACACCCCGACGGGCCACGCCCGCGAGGTGGCCGGGCTCAGCCGGGCCGTGGGGCGTGAGCTGGGCCTCTCCGAGCCCCGGCTGACCGTGCTGGAGTACGCGGCGCTGATGCACGACATCGGCCAGCTGTCGCTGGTGGACCCGGTGCCCGCCGGGGCCACCGAACCGCTGCCCGCCGCTGAGCAGCGCAAAATCGCGCTGCTCGGCGGCGCTGTGGTGCGCCAGACCGGGGTACCCGCCGAGGTGGCGCTGGTCGTGGAGCGCCAGGCGGACCCGTACCGCGAGCAGCCGCTCGCCGCGCGTATCGTGCGCGCGGTGAACGCGTATACCGAGCTGGTGAGCGGGCCCGCGGCCGAGGGAGCGGCCGGGGTGGCCGCGCTGCGCGCCCTGGAGCGGCTGCGGCTGGCCACGGCGCGCGACTTCGACCCGGTCGTGGTCGAGGCGCTCGCCACGGTGCTGTCGCGCGGGGTTTACGGCCGCCCCCGGTGAGAACTGAGAACTCGCCGGTAATGAGCGGGGCTCCCGAGGGGCATGGTTGGATGCGAGGAGAGGGGTGCCAGGCCAGATGGCCGGTGGCAAGGAGGTGTGGTGGGTGTCGCATCCCGGCCGCAGCGTGAGGGGTCGGGCTGAGATGTCCGCGAATGTGTGGCAGGTTGTCTTCAAGGGAGGGCGACGCCGTCCGCGAAGGCATCTGGTACGGGACGACTTCGATACCGGCAGGCGGGAATCGTGAAGATCTTCGGCAAGGTACGGCACCGGCCGTCCGCCTCATGGCGGCAGGCCACGGACCGTGCGTTCACGCTCATCGGCGACGGCCGGTACGAGGACGCGGGCGCACTGCTGACCCGCGCCGCCGACCTGGAGCCGTGGCTGTCGGAGTCCTGGTTCAACCTGGCGCTGCTGCACAAGTTCCGGCACGACTGGGAGCAGGCGCGCGCCGCGGGGCTGCGGGCGGTCGCGCTGCTGGACCGCGAGACGGGCGCTCCGGACTGGTGGAACGTGGGGATCGCGGCCACCGCGCTGCAGGACTGGCCGCTGGCCCGCCGCGCCTGGCAGGCGTACGGGCTGAAGGTGCCCGGAGAGGCGTCCGCGTCCGGTGAGCCGCTCGGCATGGCGCTGGGCAGCGCGGCGGTGCGGCTGTCCCCGGAGGGCGAGGCCGAGGTCGTCTGGGGCCGCCGGCTGGACCCGGCCCGGATCGAGGTGCTGTCCATCCCGCTGCCGTCGTCCGGGCGACGCTGGGGCGAGGTGGTACTGCACGACGGCGTGCCGCACGGCGAGCGGGTGACCTCCGCGGGCCCCGCGTACCCGGTCTTCGACGAGATCGAGCTGTGGGCGCCGTCCCCGGTGCCGACCTGGGTGGTGCTGCTGGAGGCGGCCACCGAGGCCGACCGGGACGCTCTGGAGCGGCTCGCGGCGGACGCGGGCTTCGCGGCCGAGGACTGGTCGTCGTCGGTGCGGCTGCTGTGCCGTTCCTGCTCGGAGAGCCGGATGCCCAGCGACGAGGGCGAGGGCGAGCATCTGGACCCGCACGACCACAGCGAACCGGGCCATCCCGGCCCGCTGGGCCACCGTATGGCGGGCTCGGGCTCGCTGTGGGTCCCCGAGCGCGAATGCGGGATAGCGGCGCCCGGGGGGCTGGTGCGGGGGCTGCTGGACGGCTGGGTCGCGGACAGCCCGGACACCCGCGAGTGGCGGGACCTGGAAGAGGTCTGCTGACCGCCTGGCGGCTGGCGGCT
>NZ_JAAAYH010000707.1:0-2772 GCF_018035285.1 Streptomyces sp. MK37H
GCCGCCGGCCCGGATCCCGTCGTGCTCGAACTCGTCCGTCACCCAGGTGCGCACGCCCCGGATCGCCCGGGCGGTGGCCAGGGAGTGCTCCGTGTCCACGTACAGGTCGTCGTGGTAGATCACGGCGGCCACCGGCACGGTGTTACGGGCCAGCCGCTCGGTGTCGTACAGCGGGCCCCAGCCGGTGCGCGCGGCGAGCAGCTCGGCGGTGCGGGCGAGCGGGCGCAGCGCCGCGTGGGTGTCGAGCATCCAGGGGTGCACCGTCTCGCCCGTAAGGAGCACCGGACGGTCCTCCGCGACCGCCTTACCGGCGTCGAACGCGGGGAATTCGGCGCGGACCCGCTCCGCGGCCCAGTCGGTGGCCCGGCCGTCCTGGGCGTAGATGGACTCCAGCAGCAGGCTGAAGAGCGGGGTGGCGGCGCGGGACAGCACGGCCGCCACCTGCTCGCGGAAGGCGTCGCTCAGCCGCGGCCCGTCGGCGGTGGGCACGAACGCGTCCTCCAGCAGGTAGTGCAGCCGGTGCGAGCCGTCGCCGGTGCCGAGCAGGAAGCCGAGCTGCTGGAGGGCGGGGACGGTGAGCCGGGTCCCGTCCGTCAGGACCTCCTCGTGGTATGCCAGATGCCGCACCAGGGCCCGGACCGTGTCCGCGTCCCGCGGATAGCGGGCGTAGTGGGCGAGGGTCTTGCGCTCCATCCGCGGATAGGCGGTGCGGTAGACGGCGTCCGCGTCGGTGCCGGGGTCGATCGCGGGCAGCCCGCCGGCCAGCAGCACCGCGTCCAGCCCCTCGGGCGCGTGGGACAGGTAGGTCACCGCGCAGAAGCCGCCGAAGCTCTGGCCGAGCACGGTCCACGGGCGGTCCCCCATGAGCCGGCGCCGGATCAGCTCGCAGTCGCGGACGATCGCGTCGGCCCGGAAGTGGGAGAGGTACGCGGCCTGTTCCTCGGGTCCGCCGCGCAGCGGCAGCGTCTGGCGGTTGGCCGGGGTGGAGCGGCCGGTGCCGCGCTGGTCGAGCAGGAGCACGCGGTATTCGTCCAGCGCACGGTCCAGCCAGCCGGAGCGGCCCACCGGGCGGTCCGCGCCACAGCCGGGCCCGCCCTGCAGGTAGACCAGCCAGGGGAGCCGCTCGCGCTCGGCAGCGGATTTGCCCGCGGCGACGACCTCTCGTGCGTAAAGCCGGATCAGCTCGCCCTCGGGAGCCTTATGGTCGAGCGGTACGTCGAAGTGATAGTCGGCGAGGAGCAGTTCCGGCTGACGGACGGTCGTCACGGCGCCCGGCCCGGCCGGTACCGCTGTGCTTGCCTGCTGCATCCTTCAATCCTCACGTTAAATGGACTTAGCCCGGCGATTAAGTTACCGCCGGGGAGAAGAGGGCACGGTGGCCGACAGAAGCGCCGGTGACGGGCGGACGGCGGGAACGGTGACGGGGGCGGCCGGGGCGGAGTCGACCGCCGAGATAGGGCGCCGGGTGCTCAGACTGCGTACCGAACGCGGCTTCACCCAGCGGCAGCTGGCCGAGCCCGCGTACACCGCCGCCTATGTCTCCACCCTCGAGGCCGGGAAGGTGCGCCCCTCCGAGGCCGCGCTGCGCCATCTCGCGGACCGGCTCGGCGTCAGCTACGAGGAGCTGACCACCGGCCGCTCACCGCGTGACGCCACCCGGCTGCGGGCCGCCGTCACCGACGCCCGGCGGGCGCTGGCGACCGGCGCGGCCGAGGACGCCGCCGGGCTCTTCGCGGAGGTGCGCGACGAGGCGGAGCGGCTCGGGTTCGCCGAGGAGCGCTCGGCGGCCCTGCTGGGGCTCGGCGACTGCGCGCTGGAGACCGGTGACCTCACCGTCGCCCGGGACCACTTCGAGGCCGTGGAGCGGCTGCTCGCCGGGGAACCGCTGCCCCGCCGGATCCCGGCGATCCGCGGCCGGGCCGTGGCCCATCTCCTGGCGGGCGAACTGCGCTACTCCTGCTATCTGCTGGAGAGCTCCATCGACGAGCTCAACGCCTCGGGGCTGCACGACCCGTACGCGCTGCTGCTGCTCTATACGGCGGCCATCGCGCCCTATATGGACATGGGGGCGCACGCCCGAGCCGTACGCGCCGCCGAGTTGGCGCTCGCGCTGGCCCCGAGCGTGGACGACCCGGGGCTCATCGCCCGGATGCACCGCGGAGTGGCCCGCACCCTGATCGCCGAGGGGCGGACGGCCGAGGCCGACGCCTCCCTGGCCAAGGCGCAGGAGCTCTACGAGCAGCTGCGCATCCACACCGACCTGGCGCACTGCCACTGGATGCGCGGCTATGTGCACGCCCAGGACGGCAATCTGGAGCGCGCCGAGCGCGAACTGCGCACCGCCCGCGACATGCTGGCCTCCAAGCGGGCCGCGCTGTTCACCGTGCAGGTCGAGGTCGAGCTGGCAGATGTGCTGCGCCGTCGCGGCCGTACGGCGGAGGCGGAGGCCCTGCTGCTGCCGCTGCTGGCGCGCACACCCGCCGCGGGGGCCGCGAACGCCCCCGAAGGGCCGGACGCGGCGTCGGGCGAGGCCGGGCTGACCGCCGACCGCGGCGCGGTCCACGCGGGCGGCGCCCACCGGCTGCTGGGCCTGATCGCGGACGAACGGGGCGACGCCGAGGCCGCGGAGGAGCACTACTGCGCGGCGCTGTCCCTGCTCGAACGCACCGGCGCCGCCGGTGACCTGGCCGACCTCTGCCGGCTGCTGGGCGATCTGCTGCGCCGGGAGGGCCGTCTGGAGGCCGCGATGGACGCCTACCGCACCGGGCTCGG